>JAZUKX010000161.1:0-5977 GCA_045643505.1 Candidatus Absconditabacterales bacterium
CATTTTTGATTATTAGTAATATAAAATATATTGCGATTAAAATATATAAATATTTTTTACATATTCAATAAGTGTTTTACTTTTTTGCTACTAAATTAGTAATAACAATTTCGCTATTTGTTCCAAATCTAAATGGTAATCACCAAAATCATAATCATTGCGAAATAAATGCAATTTTTCAATTTCTTTCATATTTTCATACACGATAATCATTTGCTTTTGCTACGATAGGTTTCAACAAAAATATTTGTCCATCATGAGTGTGTCCAGCTAATTCTAAATCAAAATTATAATTTTCGATCTTTTTCAAATTTATTGGTTGGTGAGTCAGTAATATTTTGAATTGATTTTCATGAAATTCATTGTCTTCTATCGCTAAATCAATCATTTCTCCAAAATCTCAAAACCATCATAAATCATCTATTCACACTATTGAAATCTCTCACACAGAAATATTTTTATTGTCCAAAATTTTTATAGGTGAATATTTTTCAATCATTTTTCCATTTCCATAATCGTGATTTCATTGCACAGCAAAAATTGGAATTTGAATTCACGATAATATTGCATAGTTTTTGGCTTCATCATTTTTTCCATTATTCATTAAGTCTCATCCAATCAATACAAAATCAGGATTCGTTTCTCCGATATAATTTTTTAATTTTTTTATGAAATATTTTGGAAATAGAGCAGTGCTATGAATGTCTGAAACAAATAAAATTTTGGCATCTTGAGTGATTTTGTCTGTCTCAATAGTAATTTCATTTACTTTTGTGTGAAATGCAAAAAATGTTCAAATTCCAAAAATCAATGCACAAAATCCCAAAGTCCACGCGAAATTGAAATTCATAAAATTGGATAACAAATGGTCTATTGCTAATATCAAAAAAATGAGAAAACAAAACACAATCAGACAATACAAAATATCAGTTGCTAATGCTTTTATTGATGATCATGTCGTAATTCCTCAAATGATAACCCAGATGAGTACTAGACCGACAATTCATCATAAAATTACTAATTTAGATACATTTAAGCGATTTGAAAATCTACAGATGATATAATAAATTATGGATGAGAGTATGATAATTATTAATGAAATTCAAAGAATAATTTTAAATCTAGACATATTAATATTCACAGATAAAGATAAAAATAAATATATACAATTACATGAAATTTTCAAATAAATAAAAAAGACCCCGGGGTTATTTTTTTAACCCCGGGGTCTCATCTTATTTTACAAACTATTTTCCATATTTAGCATTTCAACCTAATTTTTCTTCGATTCTCATCAATTGATTGTATTTACAGATTCTATCTGTCCTACTTGCAGATCCAGTTTTGATGAATCATGTATTCATAGCTACAGCTAAATCAGCGATGAAAGTGTCCTCAGTCTCTCCAGATCTGTGAGAAACGATAGCCCTCATTCCATGTTCATGAGCTAAATTTATAGCATCGATAGTCTCACTTACAGATCCAATTTGGTTTAATTTTATCAAAATAGAATTTGCTAAATTTTGATCAATACCCATTTGTAATCTTTCAATATTTGTCACAAATAAATCGTCTCCAACCAACATTATTTTGTTTCCTAATCTAGTATTTAATTCTTTCCATCATTCGAAATCATCTTCAGCCATTCCATCTTCGATAGAAATGATTGGATATTTATTACATCGATCTTCAAATAATCATACTAATTCACTTGCATTAAATTTTCTTCATTCTCCAGCCAAATTGTAAACACCATCTTCATAAAATTCAGAAGAAGCAACATCCAATGCTAATTTGATTTTTCATGTATATCCAGCTTTTTCGATAGCTTCTACGATTACTTGCAAAGCTTCTTCATTACTTCCTAGATTTGGAGCAAATCATCATTCATCTCATACAGAAGTAGCTAAACCTCTAGCTTTTAATATTGCTTTTAAGTTGTGGAATACTTCAGCACCATATCTCAAAGCTTCACGGAAATTTGGAGCTCAAACTGGTACAATCATGAATTCTTGGATATCTACATTGTTGTCTGCATGACTTCATCCATTCAAGATATTCATCATAGGAAAAGGCAATGTGTTTCATTTTCATTCTCCTACATAATCATAGATGTCTTTTCATTCACTTTTTGCACAAGCTACTACAAATGCCATACTTACTCACAAGATAGCATTTGCTCCAAATTTATTCTTATTTTTTGTTCCATCCAATTCTATCAATAATTTGTCTAATTCTCTATAATTAGCGAAAGATTTTCCTTCTATAGCTGCTTTGATATCTGTATTTACATTTTTTACAGCAGTCAAAGTTCATTTTCATAAATATCTTGATTTGTCTCCATCTCTCAATTCCAAAGCTTCATGTACTCATGTACTAGCTCCAGATGGAACTATAGCTCTACCAAAACTTCAATCAGCTAAAGTCAATTCTACTTCTACAGTTGGATTTCATCTACTATCCAATACTTCTCTTGCGTATACGCTCTTAATTTCTGCCATTTAATTAATTTTATAATGTAAAATATATCAACGAACTGTATATTATAATTTTTATATTTTTTTTCAATGGATTTTGAAAAACAGGATTTTAATTATTTCAAACGTAATTTTATATTTTCTACATTATCTAAATAAATACTTTCATCTATTATATGATTACTTTCATTGTATTTCAATAATGCAGTAGTCCATGTATCAAAAAAGTTGTCTGAAAATTGTGTATTTAATGCTATATTTTTTACATTTTCTAATATCTCATCATGCATTTTTGAATACTTTTCAATAGCCAATAAACGAGTTTTTAGTAAATTATTTGCATTTCTACCAAATCATCAATTTTTTCATCAAAAATCTCAATTAAAATCTCATTTGAAATTATGCTTGAAATTATTTTCATTTTGTATTTTTATATCACCACTTTTATATTCTTCACTTTCGGTTCACAATGATATTTCTTTTAAAAATCATTTCTCACTTCATGAAAAATTATTTTGCTCATCATTATTCATTGTTATTTTTTCATTATTAATTCATATTCACATTCATCACATTCCACCAAGAGCTAAATTTTGGTCCCATGTAAGCATATAAAATTTTTGTTCTCACAAATGATAATACAAATAATAATTACTTCACATTCAACCAAATGAATCATTATTTCAGACAAAATTATCAATTGCTAATAAAGTCAAAACAGACTCTACATCGATATAATCATTTATTTTTTCTTCAAATTCTTCATCACTTGATTGAGTCACAAATTTCAAAAGTTTGATTAATAAAGCTAGATCATAATCATTTACTCTAGTCTTTTGTGTAAAAGAATCTGTATAATCTAGAGGATCTTCACTTATGTATTCAAAATTTACAAAATTTCAGGCTTTATACAAAACTCAATTATCATCTCCAAACCATTTCTGTATGAAATAAGAATCTTCTGGTAATTCACTTAATTCATACAAAACTCATGTCTTTCATGCTATTGATACTACTCAATATGAAGTATCTGGTGATGGCAATCACATCTCTTGATATAATTCATAACTATATGGTTCTTCTAAGAATGTCTGTCATGAAGATTGAGATCTTCACATACCACCTCACAAGCGGATTGACAACATTTCATGTCATTGATATGTCTGATTTACAAATTTATCAAATTTTATAAGTAATGGCAAATTCTGAGAATTTAAATCAAATGAGAAATCTGGAAATTTTCAGCTTCAAAAATCTTGTGGCATATCAAATTCATTTGGCCAATCTCAATCCATACGTGGAAGATCTGGCATTCATTCACCATTTTTAAATTTTTTCATCATTCATCATCCATCATTCATCATTCATCATTTTCAACCTCATCATCTCAATGTAGAATTTCATTTTAATCTAACTCAAACATCATTTACAGTGATTCAATCAATGATAATATCCGTTTTAAATCGTTCTTTTTCAGAAGTCTCTGAATATGAATCTATCATACTTTGATATTTTTCTGCAGACATTAAAATATTTATTTCATGGACTTGCGTTGAATCAAACAAATCAATTGTATTATCAATATCAAAAAGTCATGTGGTTACATTTCATTTTTCACCAATATTGATTGAAATTACTCTTTTTGAGCCAAAATAACAAAGTATTCACAAAAATAATATAGCAATTACTATCAAGTACCAATTTCTTTTCATAGATAGAGACATAATGATTGTTTTTATTATATAAATAGATCTAGACCCCGGTGTCGATTTTCGACACCCCGGGGTCTTCAATTTATTCCTACAAATCAGTTGTGTTGTATCATGTGATTAAAGTCACATCCAAATTATCATTCAATTTTTTTATTTCTGACAAAAACTCTTGTTTCTTATTTTGATTTTTCATATTAACAGTATAAACTAATTCTGTCAAAGCTCATCCACGTACAGAGTCAATACTTATTAAATCAGAAACTGTTGTGTATTTTACAAATACATCATCAAACATATGATCAAAATCAGCATGATTATTTACACGTATTTTCAAAATTTGGCTTGTTGCTTCACGTTTGAACCAATCAAAACGATTCATAATAAATATAACTAGACATAATGATAATGTAAATACAATTGCTAATCCATAAAATTTCGTTCATGTAGCCATTCAAATTGCCATTGCTGCAAACATAAATCAAATATCACGAGTTTCTTTCATAGCATTTCTAAATCTAATAATAGACAATGCTCAAACCAATGAAAATGCACGAGCAATATTTGATCCAACAATTAACATAATCACACAAACAGTGATTCACATCATCACTAATGTATGGACATAACTTTGTGTATAAGATGTCCCACGATGAGTTTTTTTATATACCCATCATAAAAAAGCAGTCAAAATAAAACTCAAAATGATTCACAATGTAATATCCAAGACTGAAAAAGTTCATGTTAAATCTTGTAAAGATCCAAATGAATTTCAAAGTTGTTGTAAAAAGTTTTCCATTGTTGTTTTATATTTAAAAAGAATAAAAGTGGCTAAATTATCCCAACAGACCCCGGGGTCGATTTTTGGCACCACGAGGTCAAACCAGTTATCCCAAATAATACATAGTGCGAGGAACAGCTTGAGCTGATTCTAATCACTGACAATATTTACTCACACGAATTAAACGAAAGTTGTAATGAGCAATCATTTCTGTCAATCGATACGGAACACGTTCATTAGCTTTTACCTCCATGATGACCATATCAGGAGAAATCATAAACTCACCAATTTCCTTATCTGCTAGATCCAGATTTTTTTTTCTATAACGGATATTTGAATCAAATGTTATACGTAATCATGTATCATAATCTGTCCCAAAATAAGCATTACGGAAATAACTAGTAATACAGCTTGGTTTTAAATTATATTGCTTCAACATCTCATAAATTTCAAATACTGTTGCTTCATCTCTTTTGTCAAATTCTGGGATAATTCCATGATCACAAAAAGCAATTGCATCTTTGTATTTCATTGGAACTCTCCTCTTTTGAGTCACACGATCCACTCTTTGTTTGATCTCACAATAGACAATTGAATCATCAGTCAAAGGTGTTTCTGTCTCATATTGTCTAATCCTCAATTTACGACGATATTTCAGTCATTCAATTTTCTCTCGATAAAAACGATAATCATCTGTATCGTAGTAAAGACTTGAAAGCGTATATAATCCATTTGAATTTTTAGCATAAGCATCAGGGATTACATACTTTTTCAAATCTTCTTGAAGTTTCTGTGCTGTATCATAAGATATTAGATACTTCAACTCAAAGCGATTGAATTTCCTAATAGCTGACAATCATCCGCTAACCATAAAATTTTATTTAAAAAGTAAAACGATGCCGTTTATAATAAATGACATTAAAATAATCTTAAATGAAAAAGTACATTAATTTAACTTTATTTTAAGATACATGATTATATTGCTTGTAGCTAATATTTTTATATATTAT
>JAZUKX010000162.1:0-5738 GCA_045643505.1 Candidatus Absconditabacterales bacterium
AAATGCAAATTTTCAGACCTTTTCCTTGAAAATAAAATCATCTTCTTTACAATACAAACATTATGAACTCATATCACGAATTAATATTACAGATAATTGCCCAAAATAACGAGCAAAAATTGACTCTTGATGACCTAAAAGATATCAAGAGAGAATTTGCTAAAAAAGAAAAATTACCAGATATCCCTACAAATATCAAACTTCTTCGTGCTTATCATGAATTACTTTCAGACAAAAAGATACAGAAAAATATTGAAATAGAATCTTTGCTCAAAAAAAGAGCAGTCCGTTCTCAATCATGAATTGTTGCTGTTCAAGTACTTACAAAACCATATCCATGTCCATGACAATGTATTTTTTGCCCAAATGAGCCTGGAATGCCAAAAAGTTATATTAGTTCTGAGCCTGGAGCTATGAGAGCATTACTAAATCAATTTGATCCTATAAAACAGGTCTACAATAGACTTTTGTCTCTCACAATGACAGGACATCAGACAGATAAAATTGAGATGATAGTCTTGTGATGAACACGAGATTTTTATCCACAAGATTACAAAGAAGAATTTATTAAATGACTATATGATGCTTGTAATACTTTTTCACAATTAGATATAAAATTCCCAAATGATGAACTAAAATCATCCCCAAGCCCCTTCCTTGAAAAGGAAGGGGATGTCCCTAATAAATATAAATATATTTTTGTGAGATGATGTGTCGACAAGTTTGATTTTTTGGAAAATACAGATTATATAAAATCAGAGCACTTTATTAGTAATTGAACATGACCATATCACAAAGATGCGAGAGAGAAAGCAGATTTATTAAGATATAATCAAACAAAATCAGAGAAAAAATTATGGGATAAAATATTAAAAGATTTGGATATAACTGTAAATAGACAAAAGCCCATAGACCATTTTATAGCTGATTTTTATA
The DNA here is from genome assembly GCA_045643505.1 of Candidatus Absconditabacterales bacterium. Taxonomy (GTDB): domain Bacteria; phylum Patescibacteriota; class Gracilibacteria; order Absconditabacterales; family Absconditicoccaceae; genus JALOAF01. The sequence continues at coordinate 937 of JAZUKX010000162.1, forward strand.
TACCATCCTCAAAATTGATTATTGAGATGGATGAAGGAGTACATGAAAATCAATTTGACTATGATGAATGGAGAGATGAAACATTGAGTATGTATTGACTTGTTGTAGCAAGAATAAAAAATTCAGATTTAGATGAACACTTTGATGATGTGAAGTTAGAGTTAGTTGATTTAATAGAAAAGACAAGAAAAGCAAAAGAACACATAGATAATAAAGATACCCACTCTTTATCGAAGAGGGGGCAGGGGGGTGATTTAGAAAAGCGTTTCAAATATGAAATCACAAACCTTGATTTAATTCAATATTCATCATCACTTTCAGAAGCTATCAAGCAAAATGAGACAGCAGAAAATAGAATTATTGGTCTAACAGTAGAAACTAGACCGGAATTTGCTACCGATGAAAATTGTAGATTTTGGCGTGAAATATGAGTTACAAGATTAGAAATGTGAGTTCAATCAATGTATGACGATATTCTTTCTGCTAATCGCAGATGACATTCAGTCCAACAAATTCGTGATGCAATTCACAAATTGAGACAGTATTGATTCAAATTTTCAATACATATTATGCCATGATTATATGGTTATACTTACGAAAAAGATCTTTGAACATTCCAAAAAATTTATTCAGATCCATTTGTAAAACCGGATGAAATCAAATACTATCCTACATCTGTAGTACCAAATACTGAATTATTTAATTTATACAAAAAATGAGAGTATGAGCCTTTGAGTATTGATTATATCCAAAAATTAATCAAACAAACTTTTCAAGAGGTGATTCCACCATACACAAGGATAAAGAGATTGATTCGTGATATTCCTGCTACTGAAATCGAAGCAGGTTCAAATATAACAAATCTTGCACAACTTACACACAACGAATTAAAAAAAGAATTTAAAAATAATCCAAATCAATCTCAAAAACTTTATTCTAGATTGTATTGAGATTACAAATTGTTTTGAAATATTGATGAGTTTCTATCTACTATTCCCCTTACGAAGGGGGACGAAGGGGGGTCAGAAACAAGCTGATTTACAAAAGAAAGTACTATAAATACTATAATAATCTGACAAAATCCAGATTTACAGTCTTATAGAAATTTTGTATGCTTAGATACAAGGAGTAGAGAAATTAGAAATAGAGATGAAAAATGAAAAAACAAACAAGAATCTCAACCAAATTTGGTTATCAGACATTATGAAAGTTCAGTTTGAGATGAATATTTTATTTCTTTCGAAGATTTACAAGGTTATATTTATGGATTTACTAGATTATTACTTCCAAATCCAGATGAAACAATAGATCGAGAGTGATTATGAAAAAATACAGCTTTGATCCGTGAATTGCATATTTACTGACAATTAGCATGACTAAAAGAAGATGTAGATTCAAATGATCAAAAGCAACATCGTTGATTTGGCTCTCAATTGTTATCTTTAGCAGAAAAAATATCAAAATTAAATTGATACAAAAATCTTTCAGTAATTTCATGAGTTTGAGTTAGAAAATATTATGAGAAACAATGATATTCCATTGTTTGAACTTATATGCTAAAAGAATTAGATAAATAAATCCAATCTTATATTGATTACATTATTCAAATAATTATAATAAAAAGACTGTAAGAAATATAAACCAAAAAATAATAAAATTATGGTACCAAAAACTTCTATGAAAAAGTTTCTCAGTAGTAATCTTCCTGTCGAGACACAACAAAAATTGGATTACTACATTAAGTCTAAATATCCCAACATTGATCTTGATAGCCAAATCTTTTTTGAAAAAGGATTTGAGAGTAAAAAAGAATTAGGTACTCAAACACGAGAATTCCTGTTTTGGCAAGAATCTGAAAAAGTTATAGTATCGACGATAGAGGAATATCATAATCTAGAAAATTGGTTCATGAAAGGATTAGACTTGGATACCAATGAAGTATCATTTTAATATTAAACATCCCAATACGGGATGTTTTTTTTATAAAAAAATAGAAATTGAAATTATAACGAAAAAATATATTAATCAAATAATTGATTTTTTAATTATTAATATGCAATAAATGAAAGATAACATTATTTTGGTTATAAATCCATGATCTACATCTACAAAAGTATCTGTATTTAAAAATAAAGATGAAGTATTCAAACAAAATCTTTCACACTCTCCAGAAGAATTAAAAGAATATAAAACAATTGCAGATCAATTCCCATTTCGTAGAGACTTAATCATAAAAGCATTAAATGAAGTAGGATTTGATATCCAAGATTTAGATGCGATAGTAGGAAGATGATGATTATTGAAACCAATTTCATCATGAGTATATGAAGTAAATGACAATATGATAAATGATTTACTTTCTCCGAATACGAAGCAACATGCAAGTAATCTAGGAGCATTAATAGCTCATGATATAGCAAAAACATCATGACATGCCAAAGCATTTATTGCAGATCCAGTTGTAGTAGATGAATTAGAAGATGTCGCTCGTGTCTCTTGACACCCAAAATTTAAGAGAGTTTCAATATTCCATGCACTAAATCAAAAGGCAATTGGACGTCAATTTGCATTAGATCAGTGAAAAAAATATGAAGATTTGAATTTGATTGTAGTACATATGTGATGAGGTGTATCAATTTGAGCTCATAAAAAATGAAAAGTAGTTGATGTAAATCAAGCTTTGGGATGAGAATGACCATTTTCTCCAGAGAGGAGTGGAACTTTGCCAGCAGATGATTTGATTCGTATGTGTTTTAGTGGAGAATATACAGAAAAAGAGATGATGAAGATAGTAAATTGAAATGGATGAATGGTTTGATTTTTGTGAACAAATAATGCTTATGAAGCAGAATTAAAAGCTTTAGCATGAGATGAAAAACATAAAAAAGTAATAGAAGCATTCTGTTATCAAGTATCAAAATACATTTGATCAATGGCTACAGTTTTGGAATGTGACGTAGATGCAATACTTTTAACATGATGAATTGCAAAAAGTAAACGAATTTGTGAATTAATTAGCCATCGTGTGCAGAAATTAGCTCCAGTTTATTGTTATCCTGGAGAAGATGAAATGAGAGCATTAGCAGATAATTGATTGAATGCCTTATTAGGAAACTTTGATATTAAGAAATACTAAATCTATCACCATTATAATAAAATCCCCCACCCCCTTTACAAAAGGGGGTATTTTTGTAACCCGGGGGCTTCTTTTTTTTATTCATACAAAGCTTTGTTATTTTTAGTTCAGTATAGTTTTGCTCTATAATAACTAGCATAATAAATTCCAAATAAAGCCATAAATGGATAAACTATCATCCTATCTACGAAACTATGTAATACAAATCATTCAATACTCAATCAAATCATTCAAAGAGAAAATGCAAAAACTATTAAAGCAAGATGTTTCATTTCTTTTGATTTTGTTTCATCTTTGAAATCAAGTTTGAAAGTCCTGAATCATACAAAATTTAAGAAAATATACAAAGCCATCCATCCAATAAATGAAATTAAACCATATTCTATCCAAATTTGCAAATATTGATTTTCTGGATTGTACTCCATTCATTCTCCGAGATGATGTGAAGCTGGTCATGCACTAGCAGCTCATTGTCACAAAATTGGCTTTTCTTTGATTTTATCTATTGCTATCACAATTTCTTTGATGTGTCATGTATTGGAATAATCTCTATAAATTATCTGATCTCTTCCATAGTAAGTCACAACTCACAAGACACAAATAAATGGAATCAAAAATGACAAAAATAATTTTTTATTTTGTTTCCAATAAAGTGCAAAAAACATTATCACAGTCTGGACTAACCAAGCTCACCAAGCTGCACGTGAAAATGTAGATAGCAAAATTATTCCATATAATCATCATCGAATGATTCGATTTTTTTTACCTTTTTTGTACAATACAAGAGCAAAAAATAAAGGCCAAAAAGCCACTAAGAAAAATCACAAACTAATTGGTCTCTCAAATACGAATTGGTTACGTACAAATCAGTCTTTGTATTGTGTATAATATGCTACAGGTGGTTGCTGTCATACATCTCATTCATAAGACCATTGATTATAACCGAATAATTCAATAAAAGCAGGGCATAATCGTATAATTCACCGCCAAATCAATGCTCATCACAAAATCCATTTCATTATTTTAGCATATCGTTCTCACAATTTTTCTGATCTAATATCAAAAAATAAATAAGAAATCACATAAAATAATACAAAAATAAAATATCAAAACATACTATATCTGATTGAGAGTACGAAATTGCTGATTGATGAATTGAATAGTGAAATCACGAAAGCAACTAAAGTTGTCAAACAAAAAACAATTACAAACCATTTTAGTGGAAATTCATCCCACATTTTTTTGATTTTTTCTCTATCGACTCTTTTTGCCAAAAATCGCACTACAAATATCGTTAACGCAATAATCAAAAATTCTTTCCACATCCAGACTAAGCTCCAAAATGTTCAATCTCGACCAAGTCTCCAAGTCACAAAAGTCTGTAAAAAAAATTGAAGTAACAAAATTCAAAGAAATATTTTTGTTATCACAACAAGATTTTTTCTGATTCGATTTATCATAGCAAAAAACATAAAGTAAAATGTGATGAAATTTTGTTTTTTTATTTATGTTTTTTATTTGAAATATATTATTTTCATTATAAGAAAAAGTATCTAAAAATTCAATATAAAATTGGAAAAATATTCATTATCCTTTTAACATAAATTTTTTAAAATAAGGATTTGTAATAAAAATTTATCATTAATACATATTAGCATAGACTTCA
>JAZUKX010000163.1:0-5563 GCA_045643505.1 Candidatus Absconditabacterales bacterium
AATTACCAATTTAAAGAATAGTATAAATAAAACTGAATATTCTTTATTTCAAAACCTAGAATCATGATGAGAGACATTACAAGATTTTGTAAATAAATTTGATGATATTTATACACTATCTGTAAGTCCTTTTAGTATTGAAAGTTATAAAGATTATCCAGAAATATATAAAATATTACAGAGATTTTTACATACAGCAGAAAATCGCCCTCTAAATATTATGTTTTTTAAATATAAAACTTTGACACCGGAACAAAAACAAGCAGCACAAGATTTTATAAAAAAGACATATTGAGATCGAGCACAATTGGATGAATCAGAATATTGATACATAGTTTGATATTTCGGATGAAGTTTATGAAGGACAATGCAATATTACATTGATGAAATCAAAAAAATCTATCCAGTAAAGACATTAGTAAAATAAAAACATTAATCTTTAATTATTAATTATTAATTAAATTATGCTATCCACAAATCCACCAAAATGAACATTTGATCGATATCCACAAGAATATCAAATTCGTAAATATATTTTTGATACTCGAAGAAAAGTTTGTATAAAATTCTGATATCAAGAATACTTGTGACCATTGGTTGAATCAGCTGAAATCTGGAAAGCAAAATCATGAGAAGATGTATGATGATCAGAATTGACTAGAATTACAAATAGAGAATGAGAAATATCAGAATTAGCATTGAGGCCAGAGATGACTCCTACAGTCACTCGTATGGTAGCAAAAAATTATGCACAATTGGCAAAACCAATTAGATACTTTAGTATTGCGAATTTTTATCGTAATGAAAGACCTCAAAGATGAAGGAATAGAGAATTCTGGCAATTAAATGTCGATATGTTCTGATCTGATAGTATTTATGCAGATATTGAAATATTAACTCTTGCTATGTCTATTATGATAGAATTTAATGCACCAAAATGATCATGGAAATTAAATATAAATAATCGTTATATCATTGATGATGTTATTTCTTCTCTCTGAATTTCTGATGAAATTAAAAAAGAAGTTACAAGACTTATGGATAAACGAGAAAAATTACCACAAGCAGAAATAGAGGAGATCTTTGTTGAAAAATGATTAAATAAAGACCAAATCGAAAAAATTGTAAAATATATGAAAGTAGAAACATTAGAAGAATTAATTAAAGAGTTTCCAAATTTAGATGGAAGTAAATGAGTTAATGATACACAACAAATCATAAAATCATTAGATGAACTATGATATGGAGAATATGTAGAATTTAAATCAAGTTTGATTAGAGGATTTGATTATTATGATGGAGTAGTATTTGAGATGTTTGATACACATCCAGACAATAAAAGAGCACTATTTGGATGATGAAGATACAATGGTCTATCAAAAATCTTTATAAAAGACAATATCCCTGCAGTTTGATTTGCTCCAGGAGATGAAACTACTAAATTATTCCTTGAATCACGATGAATGCTAGATTCTATACGTGAAAAAACAACAAATGAAAAAATATATGCACCAATAATTGAGGAATGATTTGGAAATGATATTTTTAATATTTCAAAAAAATTAAGATTAGAATGAAAAAATATCATAACATGATTAGAAGTACAAAAATTCTGAAAAGCTATTCAATACGCAGATAAACAATGATTTGATGAAATATTAATTCTCTGAGAAAATGAAAAAAAAGAATGAATATACAAAATCAAAAATTTGAAAACTTGAGAAGAAGAGTCATATAGATTATAAAAAAAGGCTTAGGGGACTATACCCCTAAAGCCTCAAGACAAAACAATTGTTAAAGCAACAATAATAGCTATTACTGCAAATACCAGCATACAGCCAATGAACAGAATCAAGAGGGGATGTTTAGCACATTCACCCTCATTAGATTTTTTTGTCAATTCATTTTCCATAATCACAATATTTAAGACAAAATATACTATGTATAATAAAAAATAAAAATCAATACTAAATTAAAAAAATATTAAAAATCAAAAAAAACAAAACTTGAAATTACAAAAAAACTGAATATAAGTAAAAATGTTGGTTATCATTTTTTTATTAATAAAATTTTCAAAAATGGATGAAACAAAAACAATCTTAATCACTTGATGATTATGATACATTGGTTCGCACACATGTACAGTTTTTTGAGAAAATAATTTTAACATTATAATTATTGATAATCTTTCAAATTCACAAATAGATGTCTTAGATAATATTTGAGAGATTAACTGAAAAAAACCAATATTCTATAACGTGGATATCAAAAATTATGATGAATTAGAAAAAGTGTTCAAAAAACATCCAGAAATTGACTGAATAATCCATTTTGCATGAAAAAAAGCTGTATGAGAAAGTTGCCAAGATCCATTTTTGTATTACGACAACAATATTATTTGAACATTAAATTTATTTAAATTAATGCAAAAATACGATAAAAAGAATATTGTATTCTCAAGTAGTGCAACAGTTTATGATTCATTAAAAATATTACCTCCATTTACAGAGACCGATCGTGTATGAACATATAATCCATATTGAACAACAAAATTAGTTATAGAATATTTACTCAAAGATTTAGCAAATTTCAAATGATTTAATGTGGTAAATCTTAGATATTTTAATCCTATTTGAGCTCATTCTTCATGACTTTTGTGAGAAAATCCCAAATGAATTCCAAATAATTTGGTCCCATATATTTTCAAAGTAGCAAAAGGTGAGATTGAAAAAGTACAAATCTTTGGAAATGATTATGAAACACCAGACGGTACTTGAGTAAGAGATTATATACATGTAATGGATGTGGCTGATGCACATTTATCAGCATTTAACCAATTGCAAAAATTTGTAGAATATAAAAAAGAAAATAATATCCAAGACAATAAATGATATTTTGATATATTTAATATATGAACTTGAGATTGAAAATCAGTAAAAGAAATTATTGATTTAGTATCTACAGTTACATGAAAAACTATATTAAGTGAGGTTGTATCAAGAAGGCCATGAGATATACCAACAAGTATTGCTAACCCACAAAAAGCAAAACAAGTCTTGTGACGAGAATCTAAAAGATCAGTATATCAAGCAATTGAAGATGCTCGAAGATTTGTAAATAAATAATTTTAAATACAATAGAAATAAAATGAATCTATTATCATTTTTAATAATTATAATCTCAATAATATTCATATTTTTTGGGATAGATTTATTTAAACGTAAAAAAGTAAACATATTACATCTATTTGTATTCATAGTATGAGCTTGATGTTTGATTCTATTTGTAATATTTCCCGAAACATTAACAAAATTTTGAAAATTCTTTTGAGTTGCAAGATGAGCAGACATTATAGTATACTGATGAATAGTAATTTTGTTTTATTTTTATATTTCTCTTTTAAATAAAATTAACAGAGAAGCTCTAAAAGATACAGCATTAATTAGAGAAATTTCATTAAATAATGCAAAATGAAATTTATGAGATGTTGATACCGTATTTATTATGCCAGCATATTGAGAAAAAGATTCTCCAATACCTGTAATTTGAAATATTTTAAATGAATGATATTGAGTAATCTTAATTGATGATTGAAAAAATGATGATTTAACAACAAAATTGCATAAAATTTATACATGAAAATCTATTGTAACAATAAAACATGTTATAAATCTTTGACAATGATGATGACTAGAAACTTGAGCAGAATATGTAAGAAGATTTTGAGAAAAAATAAAATATGTAGTACATTTTGATTCAGACTGACAACACAGATTAGAAGATTTAAAAGAATTTCAAAAAGCATTTAAACAAGATAAAGATTTAGAAATAGCATTATGATCAAGATTTTTGTGAGCAACAGTAAATATGCCAAAATCAAAAAAAATTACATTAAAATTGTGAATAATTTTCACAAGAATATTTAGTTGAATAAAACTTACAGACACACATAATTGATATAGAATGATGAAAAAAGATGTTTTGGATAAAATTCATATAACAATGAATAAAATGGAACATGCCTCAGAAATATTAGATATCATAAAGCAAAAGAATATAAAATATAAAGAAGTACCAATTGTTGTGATATATTCAGAATATTCAATGTCAAAAGGTCAAAAAATTAGCAATGCATTTAATATAGTAAAAAATCTAATTTACAAAAAAATTTTCTTCAGATAAAAAAACTGCCAATTAAGGCAGTTTTTTTTAGTAGTTTTTAATTTCTCTATCCATTTGCTTTTTGATGTCTTTTTCTTTCAATATTTGCTTTTTTTCAACTTTTCTCATCAATTTTCAAACTCATATTTTCAATTTAATTAATCATTTATTATTAATATAAATTTCAAGTGGGATTACTACATTTCATGGTTTATCAGTTAATGCTGAAATTTTTGTCAATTCTCTTTTTGTAATCAATAATTTTCTATCTCATTTCGGATTATAAGCAGGAACAGTATTTGGAGAAGTCATCTTATACAATGGTACATCCATATTTTTTATCCATAATTCTCTATTTTGAATTCTTATTATTGAATCTTTTAAATTTACTTGTCATGATTTTATTGCTTTAACTTCATGTCACTGCAAAATTATTCCTACTTCGTAGTCTTTCTCAAATGCATAATCGTGATATGCTATCTTGTTTTTACTAATTATTTTCATGATATTTTATATTACAATCACTTATAAATATCTCATCTATTTCAAACTCTAATAACTTGTATCTTATTTCATTGTATAGAAAAAATGATTCTATATTTTCAATATCTACATCTATACAAATCTTGTCTTCACTGTATTTTTTTTATATCAAGACCTACTGTTTTTCAATCTCTAATAAGACATGCTATTTTTAAGATTTCATCTCTTCAAGCCTTTGATATTTTTTCAAAATCCTTTTTTCGTTGTTCAACCATTTTAATCTATAGATTTTAAATATTCTATAACATCATCAATAGGTACTCATTTTTTTCAAAAATCAATTTCAAATTCTTCATCATCTACCAAATGTAATTCTTTATTATCCATAAATTCTCTAAGTTTCAAATTAATGATTGAACTTAAGCTAATTCAATTTTTTTGTGCTATCCTTTTAACATAATCAACAACATTTTTATCAACTCTTGCTGTAATCGTTTGTGTTGCCATTGTAATACAAATAACATATAAACAAAGACATTGTAATCAAAATTAATCAGATTTCAATGAAAAAATAAGAAAATCTTAATAAAGATCCCATAGCTATATTTTTACTTGAAATAATATTTGATAAATTTATAATAAAAAAGCCAAATCTATTGTAATCGGAATAATTACAAATTTTTTATAACTAATAAGATAAGACGATTGGTATTATTGTTTCTTTATCTTGTTAGTTGTGAAAATCCGATATAAAGAAAATAGGTTTGGCGACTCGATAGTATCAGTCGTCTTTTTTAATATTTTTAGAATTTAATAATACAAATTAATTAATCTTAATATCAAAAAAAGTATCGAAAATTTATAAATATTTCTATATAAAAATATAAAGTCATATGATTAACAAAAAAAATACAATATC
>JAZUKX010000164.1:0-6335 GCA_045643505.1 Candidatus Absconditabacterales bacterium
CTTTCATTTTGATATAATTTTAAATTAAATAAACAACCAACAGAAACTAATTGATTTCTCATTTTGCCACAACTCTAGCTTTTATAGGAAGCTTTTTTGCTGCACTTGCAAGAATCTTTTCAGAAGTTTCTTGATCTAATCAACTTATTTCCAAAATAATTTTTCCTTTTTTGATAGGTGCTTTATAAATATCAACATCTCATTTTCACTTTCCCATCGGCATTTCTAATCACTTTTTTGTGAAAGGAACATCTGGAAAAACTCTTAACCATAATCTTCAAAGTTTCCTTGTATGTCTTACTACAACTTTTCTGACAGCTTCAATTTGTCTATTTGATACATATCAACTTGTAGTAGCTTTTAATCAATAATCACCGAAAGCAAGAGTGCTTCATCTAGTACTTTTTCCTTTCAAAGAAGGTATTTGTTGCTTTCTATGTTTTCGTCTTTTTGGTGTTAATAACATCTTTAATAATTATTCACTTAAATAAATGAGAGAATTATAAACTAACTGTTTTCTTCTGAGATTTCTTCTTGTTATATAATGTTCATTTTTCAATCCAAACTTTTACTCACAAAACTCAATATTTTGTCATAGCTTGCATATAATGATAATCTATATCAGATCTGAATGTCTGCAAAGAAACCCTACCATCAATAAATTTCTCAGCTCTAGCTATTTCTGCTCAATTCAATCTTCATCCAATAGAGATTTTGATACCATTTGCTCATTTTTGCATTACTTTCTGTAATACATTTTTAGCAACTTTTCTATATGGCATCCTGTTTTCTAATTGATTAGAGATAAATTCAGCCATTATTTTTGCAGAATATTCAGGAACTTTAACTTCTTTCACATTTACTTTAAATTTCTTGTGAAATTTCCTCTCTAACTCCATCTCAAGATCCTTGATATTTGCTCATTGTTTTCACATCAAAACTCATACTTTGCTTGTGAAGATAATTAATTCACATTCTTTTTGAGTTTTTCTGATGATAACTTTAGCAATACCTGTCTGAGGATATTTTTTTTCGATAAAATCTCTTATTTTAATATCTTCAACAAAAAAGTCTGCTCATTGCATTTTTGTCTTTGCATACCATTCTGATGGCCAAGATTTCATTAATCCGACTCTCATTCATATTGGATTTACTTTTTGTCACATTAACTTAATTACTTAGTATTTAAAACAACTTTTACAAAACATCTATATTTTTCATAATGACTTATCCTAGATCTAGATGTAAATCTAATTCTTTTTAGTTTTGGTCATTTTCATACTTCAATAGCCTCAATATATAAGTCTCATAAATTTTTCTTACCATTTGTAACAGCATTTGCTGCTGCTGATTTTACAACTTTAGCCAATATTTTTGCAGCTTTTTTTGGTGTATATTCCAAAATATCCAAAGCTTCTTGAACTCCTTTTCCTTTTACTAATTTTGAGATCAAAAGCATTTTTTTGTCAGATATTATAGCATATTTTAATGTTGCTGTCATATTTTCCTTATTCATTATCTGGAAGTTTAAGATATTAAAATTTTTAATGATTTGCTTAGAATGGGTGTCCTCTAAATGTCCTTGTAGGAACAAACTCACCTAATCTATGTCATAACATATCTTCTGTCACATATACACTTACAAATTGTTTTCAATTGTGTACTGCAAATGTAAATCATATCATATCAGGTACGATAAAGCATGCTCTATCTCGTACTTTTAAAACTTTTTTATCTCAACTTTCTGTCATTTTTTGACATTTTAGCAGAAGTTTATCATTTACATAGAATCATTTTTTTAGTGATCTAGCCATTACTTAATTTATTTTAAAGTTTAAAGTTTAGAATTGTTTCCTAATTATTTTTTTCTCTTTGATACGATGAATTTATTTGACCATTTCTTGTTATTTCTAGTCTTTATACCAGGCATAACTAATTTTCCACTGAATGATTTTGCTCATTTCTTTGATCAAATATCTGTATGAGCTTCTCATCCTCAATGTGGATGATCAACTGGATTCATATTAATTCAAAGAACTCTTGGTTTTCTACCTTTCCATCTCTGTCTTCAAGCTTTTCAAATCACTATATTTTTGTGTTGTTCATTACCAATCTCTCCAATAGTAGCCCAACAATTTTCATTGAATTTTCTAACTTCTCATGATGGTAATTTTACAAATATTAATCATTGTAATTCATCTTTTCAAACGATTGTTGCATAAGATCCAGCAGATTTAATTATTTTTCATTTAGTCATAGGAGTAAATTCCAAATTGAATATATTTACTCATTCTGGAATATCTTTTAACTGCTTTCTATTTCATGCCTTAATTTCTGACTTAGCTCCACACATAACAGTATCTCATACTGAAATTCATTTCCAAGCTAAAACATATCTTTTTTCTCAATCAGCATAATTTAGCAATGCAATCCTACATGTCCTATATGGATCATATTCTATTGATGCAACTTTTGCTGGTATATCAGCTTTGTCGTATCATTTAAAATCAACAATCCTATACAATCTTTTGTGTCATCCTCATCTAAATCTACAAGTAATCCTTCATTGATTATTTCTTCAACCTGTCTTTCCTAAGAATTTAGTCAAAGATTTTTCAGGTTTGTTTGTAGTGATGTCACTAAAATCGTATCATACCATAAATCTTCTTGATGGAGTATATGGTTTATAAGTCTTTACAGCCATTTGATGTTATGAATTCATAGAATAAATATTTTATAATCAAAGCTCTATCTTTTCTTTCTTATCTAATGTAACGATAGCTTTTTTGTATGATCTTCTAACCAATTTTCTTTGGTTTCTTCATTTAAATACAACATTTATAATATTTACATTCAATGGATTTACTTTGTAAATATATTTTATAGCTTCTTTTACATCATTCTTATTTGCATCTTTGTGAACTTTGAAGAAGTATTTGTTACTATCTTCCTGCATTCTATATGATTTTTCTGTAATCATAGTTCACAATATGATATCATAAGGAGAGAATTTCTTCAAAGCTTTTACCTCATTATTTTTTATTGCTCTTCTTTGTAATTTTTCTCTATAGGTCATTTCAATTGATAGTTAATAATTAAAAGTGAATAATAATTGGTTATATCACTTTATTTTGTATTCACTTTGTTTAAAGCTGATTCCAAGAACAATACTTTATCATACTCCAATAAATCTTTTGGATTTAAATAATCAGCTAACAAATATTTCACATTATTTAAGTTTCTAAATGACTTTATTAGGTTCATATTCTTTTCATTCAATACGAATAATATTTTATCGTTATTGATTCCTATTTTTGTCAAAATTTCAACAGCCTCTTTAGTTTTTGGTTCTTTTAACTCAAAATCTTTTAATCATAATAATTCATTGTCTTTTGCTTTCAATGTAAGGATACCATACAAAGCCAAATTTCTTGCTTTTTTATTCATTGATTTTGTAAAGTTTCTCTCACTTCTTGGACCAAAAGCAACTCATCATCCAACTCTAATTGGAGATCTCCTATCTCAAACCCTAGCATTTCATGTTCATTTTTGTCTATACAATTTTTTACCACTTCATGCTACTTCTCCCCTATTTTTTGTATGAGCAATAGGATTACGAGCATTACTTGTCTGCAACAAATAATATTCATGAATCAAGTTATGATTTACTTTATCATCAGAAAAGATTGATTCATCTAATTTTATATTAGATACAACTTTTCAATTTTTGTCATATATATCTACAGTATATCACATTTTTACTATATCTACCATATAAATTAGGATAGCACTAAGCTATTACTTTTAAGAATGCATTATAAGATCCTGGAATTGAACCTTTTAATAACAACAACTGTTCATTATCTTGTTGTAATCTATCAATAATTTTAATATTTTTTAATGTAACTTGTTGTCATCACATCTGTCCTGCATGAGGATGTCATTTTTGAACTCTTCTTGGTTTTCTATTTCACAAAGATCAAATTTGTCTATGAAATTTTGAACCATGGGTCTTTGGTCATCAAGCAGCATGAAATCTCTTCATAACTCATTGAAAACCTTTTCATTTTGCTGTTCATGTTAAGCTAATTTCTTCTACTCCTTCTAATAAATCAATATTTATGATTGTTCATGATTTATATTCATTTGCAAAACTATCATCAATATTTTTAAATTCAGTAGTCATAGAATATTTCACTTTCTGTCATTTATCTTTTTTCAACTCTTTTTTATTTACTCAGATAACAACAGCAGAATATCCATCTTTTTCCTCTGTTTTAAATCTAACTACTTCTTGTGGAAGTACTTTTACAACTGTTACAGGAATCATTTTTCAATTATCCCATATTCTAGTCATTTCTTTTTTAGCAACTATTAATCATGCTTTATTCATAATCATATATATTCATTAACTAAAAGGTAGTTACACAACAAACATTTGGAGACAGCCCATTGGACCATCTCCGTTTGTTGTTTTATGGCTTAGTAATTTAGAATACTTTTATATCTACCAATACACCTACTGGAATAGATAAGTTTTGAAGACTTTCCATAGTTTTTGATCAAGTTTCTGTAACATCAATCATTCTAGAGTAAGTCATTCTTTCAAATTGTTCTCTTGAATCTTTAAATTTAAAATTTGATCTCAAAACTGTATAAAGTTTTCTCTTTTTTGGCAAAGGAATTGGTCATTTTATTTCAGCTCAAGACTTCAATAAAATTCAAACAACCTTACCAACAGAAGACTCTAACATTTTTACATCATAACTTTTTAATTTAATTCTTAGCTTTGGGCTTACTTCTTTTTGTGTATTAGACATGAGAACAAACTTTATTTAAATTTATAAAATTAATTGTTGATTTTTGTAATAACTCCAGCTCATACTGTTCTTCCTCCTTCTCTGATAGCAAATCTTAATCCTTCTTCCATAGCTACTGGATATAACAACTCAACATCAATCTTTGCATTATCACCAGGCATAATCATTTCTGTACCAGATTTTAATGTAATAGATCATGTAACATCTGTAGTTCTTAGGAAGAATTGTGGTCTATATCATGACATAAATGGTGTATGTCTTCCTCCTTCTTCTTTTTTCAATACATACACTTCAGCTTCAAATTTATTGTGAGCTGTAACTGTACCTTTTTGACATAATACTTGTCATCTTTCAATATCTTCTTTATCAACTCATCTTAATAACAATCCAACATTCAATCAAGCTTCAGCTTGTGGGAATGCTTTGTGGAACATTTCAACTCAAGTAACAACTGTTGTTCTTGGTTCTTTTCCTAATCCTAATAATTCAACCTCATCATTTAATTTAATTATTCATCTTTCAATTCTTCATGTAGCAACTGTTCATCTTCCTTTGATAGAGAATACATCTTCTACTGGCATCAAGAAAGGTTTATCAACTTGTCTATCTGGAACAGGAATATATGTATCCAATGCATTTAACAATTCTTCTATTGGTTTTGCATATTCTGGATTTGTTGGTTCTTCAGTAGCTTTTAGAGCAGATCCTCTAATAATAGGAGTATTATCTCCATCAAAACTATTTTGATTTAACAAATCTCTAATTTCTTCTTCAACCAAATCCAACATATCTGGATCATCAACCATATCACATTTATTCAAGAATACAACGATTTTTGGAACATTAACTTGGTGTGCCAATAAGATATGCTCTCTAGTTTGAGGCATAGGTCCATCAGTACCTGCAACTACCAATATAGCTCCATCCATTTGAGCAGCTCAAACGATCATGTTTTTTACATAATCAGCATGTCCTGGACAATCAATATGAGCGTAATGTCTTGTTTCTGTTTCATATTCAACATGTCTTGTGTTGATAGTTATTCATCTTGCTTTTTCTTCTGGTGCATTATCAATATCAGCATAGTTTTGAACTTTTGCCATTCCTTTTGAAGCACATACAGCTGTGATAGCAGCTGTTAGAGTTGTCTTACCATGATCAACATGACCAATAGTACCAACATTTACGTGAACTTTTTCAGCCATAATTTTTTGTATAATGTAATAAAATAATTGTTTAATTTGCTATTTTAGTTCTTAGCAACCATTACATATCATGACAAAAATAACAAGATTTAATATAAGAATTTGTCAGATAATTTCAAGAGAAAATGTAAAAAAACTTATTTCTTCAAACAAGATAGACAACATACTTCTCAAATAACAGAAGTGCTCCATCTTTTTGATTGGAAACGATCGTTATAAGTAATTAATCTCGGGTCGAGACCATTGTACTCACAACTGTATTTTTACATTTTTTATATTTTTATTCTTAATGGTGGGCATAGGTGGACTC
>JAZUKX010000165.1:0-14089 GCA_045643505.1 Candidatus Absconditabacterales bacterium
CGTGTATATATAGAATATATACATAGAAGCATAGATCTTTAATATTATCTAAGGTAATTTTATATAGATTTGATGATATATCATATCTATTTGTTTTTATATTATTACCCAATAAAAAAATGAAAAAATGATTAAAATTATGAATTTTAGCTACTGCTGTAGTAGCTGCATCTAGTTTTGTTTTAACACAAGTGTCTGCAGATCCAGCACCAGAAGTTAGAGTTGTGATTGAAGAATGACAAAACTCTTGTGCATTATCAGGATATGATTTCTGAACGATTTCAGCAAGTGCTACAGATACTGTATTGAGTGGAATTGACAATGATCTAACTTGTACATTATTAAAATCTGCATCTTGAGATATTAATGCTCAATTAACAAATTTAGTAGGTAATGCTGATTCTGGTCACGTAATAAGTGGAAGTAATTTTACAATCACAACAACACCAACTGCTAACACTTATTCATGATCATTGACATCTCATGCTACTACAGCATTAAATGATGCAGTAGCAAGTAATAATACAAATGTATTGTATTCAAAAGAACAATATAAAGTGTGAACAATCGTTACAGCTAAGGTAACATTAGAAGGTGTAGTTAATGCTTGACAAGAAGTTGATACTTATCAAGGTCAATTAAATATTACTGTACCAAATAGTTAATTTATTTTATGAATCTTAGATAATTAATTAAATAATATATAATCTTGCTTTTATACAGAAAATCCATACAAATGTGTGTGGATTTTTTTTAATAATATGAAATTTATATATTATATAACATAAAAATGAATAAAAAAATAGGGGTAATTGTTATATTGTGTTTGTGCTTTGTATGATCTTTGACATTTTGATCTCTTTCTCCTGAAGTAAAATTACAAATAGTTTGAAGATGATTGATTATTGGTACTCCAGATGCTGTATCTGTAAATTTGTGAAATGTATCTGTTTGATCTGATGTATCTTATACATTTACAGATAATTTTTGGATTAAAGATCTTAGATGAATAAATCAAGGACATTATACGACTATACAGTGTGATTGATTATTCCAAGAATGATGAACTTGAGCTATCACTGGAGTTATGTTGAGCGCTACAGCTTGAACATTAATGTGATGACAAGCAAATCAGACTTCAATAAATGCAGAATTACAATCTGGGGATGGTCTTGATATCACGCAACCAAAATTGTACTTCTATAGAGTTAATTCATGACATAATTGAGGAGTATTAAATACATATTGAGACAAACCAACTATAAAAATCTCTATACCAGAATGAACTCCTACATGAACATATAAATGAAAAATAACATATACGCTTTATGATATGCCATTTACAATTTCTGAATAATATAGTATAGAAAAGAGTTCTCCCTCCTTGGAGGGAGATACGGCGAAGCCGAGAGGGTGTTTCTGTAGAAAAGCCTAGTCACTGAATAAGCACCCCCCTTATGAAGAGGTTGTTCAAAAAGAATTCCCAAAAGTCGCAAAGCGACATTTATTTTTCCTAAAAACTCGCGACTTTAGTCGTGAGTGACAAAAAGCGACAGGATTTTTCCTAGGCTACGACTAAAGTCATAGCCTAGTTTTTGAGAGTCATCACTTCGTGATTTATCGTCGACTATGGATTTCTCACGTTCGTTCGAAATGACGGTGTATGTGTCATTTCGAAGGAGTAAAGCGACTGAGAAATCCATTATTGCTGTCTGTGGATTTCTCACATTCGTTCGAAATGACGGTGTAATATAATTATAAATCAAATTCTATTTTTAATTTATCTATGTAGTCTAATTTTTCTCGTGGGAATAATTCAACTTCAACCTCTATTGGGGTTTCAAGTTTCTCTGATTCAAATATTTTGGTAACAGTCCTTGGTGTACGTCACATATGTCCGTAAGAAGCAGTCTCCATGTAGATAGGTTTGCGTAAATTAAATCTTTGTTCTATAGCAAAGGGTCTTAAATCAAAAATTTTATTGAGTCTTTTTGCTATCTCGGAGTCTGAAATATTTGTTTTTGATGTTCAATATGTGTTTACATATAAACTTATAGGTTTTGATACTCAAATAGCATAAGCAATTTGTACTAGAGCTTCATCACATAGGCCTGCTGCGACCATGTTTTTTGCAATATGACGAGCTGCGTAAGCTGCAGAACGATCAACTTTGCTAGGATCTTTCCCAGAAAATGCTCAACCTCAGTGTGCTCATTTTCCACCATAGGTATCGACAATAATTTTTCTTCAAGTCAATCCTGTGTCTCAGTGTGGTCATCAAATTACGAATTTTCATGTCGGATTTATGTAAAAAATTAGGTCATCATCAAAAAGATATCTCATGTCTTCTGGTAATCTGTCCAAGACACGAGGCATTAAAATTTCCAATACATCTTCACGTATTTGATCCAACATCTCTTCTTCAGCTTTTCTTTGAGCCTTTTCACTATCATCTTTTGGTAAAATAAATTCATCGTGTTGTGTGGAAATCACGATAGTGTGAATCCTTTGAGGTCTATTGTCATCTCAATATTCTACTGTAACTTGAGCTTTTGCATCTGGTCTGAGATATGTCATTTCTTCTCATTCGTGGCGAATTTTTGCTAATTCATATAATATTGTATGAGCTAAATCTAAGGATAGTGGCATACAATCAGGTGTCTCATTACAAGCATAACCAAACATCATTCATTGATCTCCAGCTCACTGATCTTCTTGTTTTTCTTTTTCTACTCAACGATTTATGTCCGGAGATTGTTCATGTAACATGGAAAGGATTCCACAAGAATCTCAGTCAAATTTATATTCAGGTCTGGTATAACCGATTCTTTTGATTACTTCACGTACTGTCTCTTCAATATCTACATGTGCTTTTGATTTTACTTCTCAAGCTACGACTACTTGTCATGTAGTTACCAAAGTTTCACAAGCTACTTTTGAATTTGGATCTTGTGCTAGATATTCATCAAGTATTGCATCTGATATTTGATCTGCAATTTTGTCTGGGTGTCATTCAGAAACTGATTCTGATGTGAATAAATAAGTCATAATAAATTTTTTTAAAATAAAAATACATTTTATCGATCGTTATGCGTGATTCAAAAATGTATCCAAATTATTTTAGCAATTTTTTAGAGTGGTTGCAAGCTATCAAATCCATCCACATTTTTAAATCAATTATGTGATAATTTTATCCTATCCATAATCAAGAGATTTTTTTTGATAAAAAATTTTGTTGTAATTTTTTTATTTTTGTGTATTAATTTTTTGTTGTGAAATTTTGATTTCTTATGTTTTTTTATTTGTTTAATCGATCAAAAATGACAAAACAAAAAAAAATTTTGATGGTGATAGCAAATAATGGTTTCCAAGATCATGAATTTTGAATTTCATTTCAAGTGTTTCAAGCGGCATGATTGGATGTCACTGTCGCTGCTGGTAAAAAGTGAAATTGTAGTGGAGTTTTTGGGACAAAGACAATGGCAGATGAAGAAATCTTTTTTGTAGATCCAAAAAAGTATGATATGACAGTATTTATCTGATGATGATGAGCATATCCACAGTATTTTCATGATGAGGAATATTTGAGATTGGCTAGAAATTCAAAGAGAATATGAGCAATTTGTATTGCACCGATGATTGTAAGCGAAAGTGGAGTTTTTAATTGAAAAACTGTGACAGGACGAGATCAATGATGAGTACAGAGAGCTTTTATAGAAAAAAATGGTTGAATTTGGTCTGATGATAGTGTTGTTGTTTGCGGAAATATTGTGACTGGGAATTGACCAGATGCTGCAGAAGAATTTGCAAAGAAATGTGTAGAAGTAATTAATAATGAATAATGAATGATGAATGATGAATAATGAAAAGATTTTGAATGTAATAATTTTTGTAAGATTGAGATGATGAAGAATCAAAAACCTTATTAATTATTAATTTTTAATTTTTAATTAATTTTGTATGCTGAATAATGAATATAGGTATGTGGCGATGGATTTTGAGACAACAGGTTTGGATGTGAAAAATGATGAAGCAATTCAATTGTGAATTGTAGAGATTGATGTAAATTGAAATATAATAAAACAATTTAAATCATATATCAAACCACAGAAAAATGTGGAAGAATTAAAAAGTTTGGTAGCATACATTACTTGAATTTCTTTGGATGATATTAATTCTGCTCCTACAATCTTTGATCTTGAAGATGAAATTCAGAAATTTTTTGGTGAAAATGTAATATTGATATGACATAATATACAATTTGATATAGATTTTTTAAAAAAGTAATTCAATGATACAAAATATTTTGATAGTGTGGATACATTTTATTTGGCACAAAATTTAGTTCATTTCCCTTTGAGTTATGCTTTGGATGTGCTGGTAGAGTCTTTAATGACAAATAAAATATTTAAAGATATTTTTTTGAAAATACATGATTGACAGGACTTAGATTTACAGGCTATCCATGATTGATTGTATGATTCAAAAAATTCATTGGCATTGTTTTTGTATGAAATTTATCGTATGGATTTATTGTTTGAGAAGTATCCTGTTTTACATCAAATTTTGGCAAAAACAGGTTGATTGTATCGTAAAATGTTGGATTTCTCATTTATTGAAAATACAAGTCCAAGAGAGATTTCTTTACCACCATTGAAAAAACAATTGCCATCTGATACTTCATTGAAAACTGATTTAAAGATTTCATTACAAGATTGTAAAATCTGAGAAAGATATTTTGTAGGAAATATTGATATAAATCAATTGATAAAATCGTTGGCGTCTTCAAATAAACAAATAATATTGGCATTTTCGAGTGTAGCAAAATTGAATATTGCTAAAAATATATTAAATGATTCTGGGATAAAAAATATTTGATTTGCAAAATGATATGAGACTATTGATCAAAATAAGTTTTCTAGATTTTTGAATAAAAATAAATTTTCCGATGATGAATTTTTGTTTGTAGTGAAATATTTGTCACATATCTTGAATGAATGATCAATTTTGGATCTAAATACAAAAATGGATTACAAAATAAATTATTATATTCAGAGTGAAAAAAAATATGAAAAATATCCTATAGTCTTGTCTACGCATGGGGGTCTGTATTCTATATTAAAAGATAATAATCATAAATATAGGGATTATGATGTCTGCTTTTTTGATATGGAAATGCGATATAAATGATATAATGATTTCCAGTCGCAACCTGTGGATTTGTATTCGATTTTAAATTTTTTGGATATATTGTTTTACAAATATTCTCTAGATGATTCTAGAGATGCACAAACTACAATTGAATGATTTGCTAGTTTTTTTGAGATATTTATGTGAGTGTTGTATTCTGAAACCAAAAAATGTTTTGAAAAAATCCAAGATACAAAAATTACAATCAATCCAATATTGGAAAATATAAATTTTTTTGAGACAAATAAATTGGTATTACAATTTTCAAAACACAAAGCTATGCTCCAAGAGTGTCTAGATTCTCAAGATTTTGAAAATTTGTGGTCTATGATTTCTCAGCTACTTGCTACACTTTCATGAATTGTAGATGTGAAAAAGATTATGTATAATCAATCGGAATTTTATTTTACATATTGAGAGTCGACAAGATATACAAATTGGGAAGAATTTAAAGATGTCTTTCCTGGTTCTGTTTATTTTTTCTCTAATTTTGAAAAGACGTATCCAAAACTTTTAGATCAGACGTTTGAAAAAAATAATTTAAATATCAAAAAGATATCAAATATAGATTCAGTGGTGTCTTTTGTCCAAGATTCGGTCCAAAGTGGAGAAAATCAAACAATTTTTGTCTTGTCTACGATAAAAGCTGAATCTAAAGAAATCTTTGATAAATTGTATTGATTGTGAGTTCAGGAATCTTTATTGGTAGAGAATATTACATGATCTTTGTGAAAAAATATGTTTAAAGCAAAGACTCCAGGACCAAAAATCATTATATGATGATATTCTTTTTTGATTCGACTTTTTTCGAATAAAATAAATATTGACATTTGTGTGGATTTTAATATAACATGAAAAATGTCAAAGTATCTTTTAGAAGATATACAATGGTATGCCAAATATGAAAAAATTAGATAGGACAACTATATTTAATTTATTGAAACTCATTTGAGGAGTGTTGATTTTTTATTTTTGATTAAAATTGTGCGTGCCTAGTACTGTGGAAGAGGATTTTGTTTCACAAAATATTTATGATTGATATGAATCTTCTACGGCAGATGAGCTAGATGAAGATTTTAAATCTGAGCTATGAAAACATGAAGCACCATTGTCTGATGAGGAGATTGTAGAGTTTGATGAAGAATTTCAAGATGAATACAAAATTAGATTTGAAAATATTTGTGAGTCAAATAAGTCTTTTTGTGATAAAATTGTATTTAATGGTTCTCATACATACAAAGATAAGTATATGTATTTAGCTAGTTCAATTTATATCCTTAGATTTGTTGAAAATAATATACAAATTTGATTGCCAATAAAAAATCAATTAGTGAATATAATAATCAATCCTGCTATTAATTCTAGGAGATGATTTGCAAATTGGACTACAGTTACATTGAACCTGTGATCTGTGCATTCGTATGTGGAGTTTATGGAATTGATGTCTCATGAGTTATGACATATAGTAGATTTGTGAGTAGTAAAATGATATTCAAATCAAAAAGATTTTGATTATACTGAGTTCTGAAATGCTGTGTTTATGCAGGATGACCCTTCTATATCTTATTATGCATTGTCTTGGCAAAATGAGACAATCAGGAAAGATACTGCTGTAGTTGCAGATTTTTGTAGTAGTTATGCTATGACAGATCCTTTTGAAGATTTTGCTGAATGTCATAATTTGTATTTAAATCATAATGCGATTTTCAAAGCTTGGGCTCAAAATAACGATATTATGAGGCAAAAATATAATTTCTTTGCAAATTTGTATTGATGAAGATTTTTGTTTAGTACAAGTTCGGATTTAGATAAATATAGTGCAACATCTACTGTAAGACCTTGGGATACTACTAAAATGTAAAATGATGACTATATTAATTAAATTTTAATTTTGTCAAATAAAAAGTATATTTTGTATGCTTTTTTTCTTTGTTTTTTTATATTAAATCATTATATGTTTTTTGTATTTTTGTTTGATTTTTTTTGTTTGATTACATGAAAAAATACAGAAAAATAGTGGTATATATGTTAGTTTTTATTCTCTTGACACAAAATCTATTTTTGTGAATTACTTTTGCTGATGATGAAAATTGCTATGTCTGCTCTAGGATGTCAAATGAGATGCAAGCATATGTAAATTTTCAAGTAGAAATAATTTCTCAATTGAGACAGATTGAATCTCGTAGAGACAATTATACTTGATGGACTAAGAAATGATTATTTTCTTATGGTACAGTAAAAGTGTGACAGAATATTTGGAGTTCAATGAAACAGTCGATGAATAAAGCTGGCGAAGGAGCTACGGATGCTGTTAGATCTGCGGAAATATCATCGTTTATTTTGTCGAAAAATGCTACAGTTTTGGCCGCTTGAGAATGATTTGGAGATATGCTAGTATTGTTCCGTCAAAAACCATTTATGAGAGATCGGTCAACATTGCAAGAAATTGATTCTAGTTTGGACGACTTGGCTTGGGATGTGTGAATGCAGGGGTATTTATTTAAGAAGATTCCAGGTGATATTGTAAATTGAGTTAATGATGTGGTGGCAAAGTATGTAGTAGATGAATCAGAAGATAATCAAATTTTTTCGAAATTTATTGTAAATGGAAATGCTAGATATGCAGATGTAATTGCGGATTTGTCGATGTTAAATCTGGTAATGAAGGATTTCTTTACTACAGAATCTATACATGTATACAAAGATAGAGTAAATACGTTTACAAATCAAAAATGATGAAGATTGTGATTGTCGTATTCATTTAATGATAATTATCTTCTTCTCCTTTCACAAAGTTATGCATGTGTAAAATGAACAAAAGGAATGAAAAGTTGTGGATGAACTATATTAGATTTTGCTTCTGAGATTACAAATGTGTGAGTAGAAGTGAAGCAAAGTTTTAGCACATCTATCAAAGAGATAAAAGATTCTACAATAAATTTGGCACAAGCAACTAAGTCTATTTGAAAAGTGGTAAAGAATAAGTTTAGTAAAGATGCCACAGAACTTGGTTTGACTGATTATCAGGTTGAATTGTTAAGTAGTGTGTATTGAATTGATGCATATAAATTGACTCAACAGCAGTGATTTAGTATTTCAACATTGTTTAATGGAAAATTTTTGAAAAATTTAAAAAATAGTATAACAATTTCTTTTGATATTTTTGATTCTGAGATGAGCGCTCAAAAAAAAGCTTCAGAGAAGGCTCGTAGTAGTTCAAAATGTTTAGATCGATCAAAAACTACAATCTCTGCTCAAAAAAGATATTGTCATAGAGTATTGAAGGGAAAGTGAGATGCTTCTTGTGGAGATAAAACACGTTGCGAGGCACTTTTGAGCAAAGAAAATTTATATAAGGATGCGGATTCTTATCTAGAATTTTATGTCCCAAATTGAAAGACAGAAGCTTTTACGGGATTAGTAGAGTATTTAAATTTTAGGATAGATAATACGTTGTGAGAGATTGAGAGAGACGAAGATGTAGTTATGTATTCTCGAAATGATTCTACGACAACTTATTTTGTGGAAATTGGATCTAAAATACATCATATGATTGATAATGTTATTGGTTCCAAAGATAAATCGGATTCTATTGTCAAGAATCTATGAGATGCTTGTGAAAATCAATGTACAAATAAATGATGAGAATGCTTTTATCAATATGAATGAGAATGAAATTAAAAATAAAAATATGATTGTCTTTCCTTTGTTTTGTAGTGTACATGACTGTATTACCATGTTTTGCTGGAAATACAGAATCTTGTCAAGATTATTTCCAAAATGTGGATTTGGATTTGATAGTAAGATGACAGATGAATGTGAAAAATATAGTTACAAATTTTTGTGAAGTAGTAATTGATTTGGATTGTAAATCTGATTCATATTTTTTTGATGCATCTCAATCTGTGTTTTTGTCTATTTTGTGTAATAATGTGTGAATAGTGAATTGATTTTTGTCAGATTCTGAAATGACATGAGATGTAGCTTGGTTGAAACAATATAAATTTAAACAATTTGATGTATATAATTATAAAAATGAAGTGACAAATGTAAAATGAGCTTACGATTATTGCGATTTGAATTCTACATGAGAAGACAGATCATTGAATTATTGTGATTTTTCTGTGTTTGCACCTCAAATTTTTGATATATTGATAAATGATTATTTCAATATAAAACAAGCAAATAATATGTGAATTCATAGTATAGATGATAATTTTGACAAAAAAATATATGCAAATGAGTATGCAAATAAACATTTCCCTTGAATGGAAATTTTGGCTAAAAGCTGAATTTGTGAGTCATCTTATTACAAACAGACATGTAAGTATCTAAAACAATATATGTCACAGGTAAGGAATTTGTTGACTACTACACAAGTGATTAATGTAAAAAATCTGTGAGAAGCTTGAAAAAATATAGATTGTAATTCTGATTTTGATAGTAATATTTTGTATTGTGGTTTATTGTGAGATACTGATTCTTCTATGATATCATTTTTAAAGACTGTGTATAATGAATATTATTGGTATGATTTGTTTATGTCTTATTATGAATATGGTTTAATGTATATGAATGATGAAAATAGTAAAACGATGAAAGATGATTTACAGAAGTCTTGGGAAAAAGTAAAAACTAATACCAAAAATTTGGATAATGTGACATCATTAAATTTGTTAAAAATTCAAAAATCTCAGGAAAATACTCAGAGGTCTAAACATGCTATTTCAACAGCATTAGATTCTTTGGTAAAAGTAGAATATGCATTGCCTATCCATGTATGATTTTTGATGTATCAGGAAGATATAAATTCTTTTGTAGAGGCTTTGCCATATATATATACGCCATTTAGGACTTTATACGATAAATTGCAAAATGTACAAAAAGCTGATTCATAATAGGGAAAGTGATATAAAAATGTTTTTTAAATTATATGTTTTTTTGATTGTTTGATTTTTTGTTTTTTCTTGTTGTAATGCAGATTTATTGGATCATAGTTTGAGAAAAATTTCAAAAGATATAGATACTAAAGCTGCGAGTAAATCTGTAGTAAAAGATATTTATTTATCATCCTTAAATCAACAAAAATATGATGAATTACAGTCTATAAGTGATTCAGTATCTAGTACAAAAACGATGTTGAATAATGTATATTGTCTTTGACATGGGACATTACTTACAGATCAAGATTTAATCAATATTTTATATTTTGCAGATTCATCATTTAGAAGTGAAGTTGATTCTTTATCTGATACAACATTAGCAAAACCAAAATATGGTGATATGACTTGAAGCTGTCTGAAATATAATAAATGTGTGTGGAGAAAATTGGGTAAATCTTCATTATACTTGACAGGAGATTATGGTTGTCTAAAAAATGTCCCAATTATGTTTCAAAAAATAAGTACGGATAAATCATCTATTTCTACACTTACAGATAAAATTGAGTGATCTGAATATTTTTGGAATTGATCTTTAGATGACAGTAAATTTGATTTGTTGTCGGATGTGTTTGATGTGGCAAAACTTTTGTTTGGAGAAAGTGAAGCACAGGAACCTCCTGAGACGGTATTTTTTGATATGCCAGTATTGAATAATGCCGATGGTGCTTATAATTCAAATGTGTCGACTGTGATTAATCGATTTTGACCACATAATAGTACGAGTACTTCTTCATCTGATGGATCATCTAGATGAGCTAGTCCATATCAAAATTGATCTAATCAGACTGCAAATGTAGCAAATTGATCAAAAGTTAATAATTGAGCTAGATCTGCTGAGTCCAATGATTCTTCATCAGAGATGACAGCATGAGATTCAGCGAGAACAGCATGAGATACATCGAAAACAGCGTGAGATTCTGCTAGAATAAGTAATCAAACTTTAAAATGAAATAATGATAATACTTTGAGTATTAATGAGTGAAAAATTCAACAATATGAATTAAGCTCTAATGAAATTCAAAGAAATATTGAATGAATCGATCAAGATATTGAAAATTTTATAACTACTGTAAATTCTACAGAGTATGAGTCTGATAATGTAGCAACTTTGTCTATGTGAAATGAATGTGTATCATGATTTTCTTATCAATATTCTTCTAATTATGTGATTACAGAAACAGGTATAATTTGGATATGAACATGATGACAAGAATTTGTGCAATGAGAAGAAGAACAGCAAACAGTGGATGAGTATTTAGAATCTGTATTGGAACAAGTACATGCACTGCAATGCAATAATGATTATATTTGTGATTCTTGGGAATCTTCTACATGTCCTGATTGTGTTTGAATAGTAACATGAAATACAACTGTAGATGAAGTATCTAATATGTTGAATAATTTAGAAATGGGAGAGGGTGAAGAAATCTCACAGCAAACTGTGAGTTGTGTAGGTAATTGTTTTGATACTCAGACAAAGCCTGATACAATACTTTTGTGTGTAGCAAAATGCTTTTGTACAGATGTATGATCTGATGTAGGTGTTGCTGGAATGACGTCTAGTTTTAGGTTGAAATTTTGTGTGGTACCAGCGATATGACAAGAATATCAAAGAAAAAAATATGCATATAGTGTGTGAGAGTTTTTTAATACAATGAATGATTTAGCTATAGGACTTAGAGAGTGAGGAAATACATTGACAGCAGTTAAGACAAAATCTTTCTTTGATAGTAGTTATGTAAAAAATAATTTTGCAAAACAATTATCTTTTTCTATAGTAACTGAACAAAAAAATCAAGTTTCACAGAAAACTCAAAAAGAAAAAGATGATGCAGCAAAAAAAGTAAATACGGATTTGTCTAATAGTGTTTTGTGATTTTCTGAAAATGCTACTACTGAATCTGAAAAAAATAAATATATTGTGGCTCAAGAATATGTGACAAATGTCGTAGATGTGGCTGATTATCAGCAAAAGCAAGAAATAAATGAGTCATTTAAAAATGAAACGGTGATAATTGTGGATTCTAGATTTCAAAAATTTATGCAAATAAATTCAGAATTTCGAAGTGATATGGCTTCTGTCTTGGACTCATTTAATACTCAATCTAAAATGTTAAAATCAAAACCAAGATCTTAGTTTTTTGTATTATTTTTGTGTAGAAACAGTCAAATGTTCGTATGGATGGCTAATTCAGTATTTTTTGAATACTTTACTTAATTTGATCCTGATTGCAGATCAAGCTACCATAGCACTACATTTTTTTGGATTAAAGAAAAATACTGTATGAAATTTATATCAATTATTATCAAAATTTTCTATGAATGTATTTGTATATTCTTTGTGTTCTGTATTTTCATAGTCATTTGTCGTCTGTGTTATTAAGCTCTTTACTTGTTCTACATTTACATGGCGTGGTAGAGTGATCTCTAGATCTCATCTGATGAGACTTTCTGTTTTTAATGTCTTCATTGTGGTATTTGCCATTACGGAGTTTGGAATTAGTAATTTTCTTTTATCAATACATCTTATAATTGTGTGTTTTAGGTTAATCTCTTCAATAACTCATCTAGTATTGATATTTCCTAGTACTTCTACGAAATCTCAAATTTTAAATTTTTTATTTGTCAAAATAAATACTCAAGATATGATATTCCCAATCATGGTCTCCATAGCAAATCATAATCCTAATGAGATTCAGGCCATTAACAATGATACATCAACTCATAGGATTTCACACATAATCAGTAAATTAAAAATAAATCAAATTGTGTATATTATTTTTCATGCTAAATTAGCTAATCTTTTTGTGTAAGTGTTGTGAGTCTGTATGTCACTGTCTATTATTTTGTTTTCAATTTTTTTTACTAATAGTCAAATTAAAAAATAAAATATAATAAAAACTACAGTTGCGATTGCTACTTTTTTTGTTATATCAAACCAATGTTCACTTATATATACTATTATAAATTCTTTTATCATAGATCGTATTGTAGTTGTCATTTTATTTTAAAACAATTAAATAATCTTTATTATTAAAGTATTTCTTGTAATTTTTTTTCATCTCATTCTACATGTAGGACTAAGTGGTCATATGTAAACTGAATTCAGTTTTTGATAAATTCTTCTCTGATTTTTTCATTTATATATCAT
This sequence comes from Candidatus Absconditabacterales bacterium, assembly GCA_045643505.1. Taxonomy (GTDB): domain Bacteria; phylum Patescibacteriota; class Gracilibacteria; order Absconditabacterales; family Absconditicoccaceae; genus JALOAF01. Next base: position 13,285 of record JAZUKX010000165.1, read on the forward strand.
ACTGCAAAATCTCAAATAATACCACATTGTGGATCAAAACAGAAAATACATTTCAATGAAATTCTGCTAGTTCAAAATTCTGATACGAATATTGTTGTATTTTCTTTTTCTTTTACAAAATCAAAACTATTTATTGCTTGTTTTGCTACTTGTATAGCTTTTTCTATATCTGTGTCATAATGAACTGCTACGATTGTGTTTAATTTAACTAGATTTTCACTACTAAATGTTTTTACAGGTACAGAAATCATAGTCATATTTGGGATTACTACTTCTCTGAGGTCTAGAGTCCTGATGACAGTATATCTGATTGTGATTTCTTCTATTCTACCAAAATAATTTTGTGATCATTCAACCTCTATTATGTCTCACATTTTAAATTCTTTTGTGTACAATATCATCATTCAAGCAAACATGTTTCACAAAATTTCTTTGAAGGCTAATCAAACTCATAATGAAACTCAAGATACGATGAGTGCAATATCTAATCCCATTATCTCAAAACTAATAAATACACATAGCAAAATCAATATATAAAATACTATATTTCATAGTAATGATCATATTTTTTTTGCTCAAGCAGGATTTGATTCTTCCATGTGTTTTGTGATATTCTTTTTTATTATTTTTGAAATAATTTTTGAGACCAAAAGTAAAAATATAAAAACTCATATTCATAATATAATTTTTAAGAAAAAACCAATAGCGGCATTGTCTGTGATGTTTGAGACTCGTCAAGGATTCTCGGTAGCTAATCATAATAAATCATCCATTGTGTTTTTTTTCTATCTAAATAAAAAATTAT
>JAZUKX010000166.1:0-3178 GCA_045643505.1 Candidatus Absconditabacterales bacterium
TCATATGGATATATTTGAGTTTGAATTACGTTATAATGCATATAGTGGATTAAATTATAAATTTGATCTATGACGAGATCTAGATACAGTAATAAATCTAGTCAAGATTACTGATAAGTGAAAAACAGACAAAAAATTGCAAGAAATTACTCCCGCAGAGATTCACGAACTTACAATCCAGACATATACAAATTTCAAAAAAGAATTTATAGAACAGAATCAAAATAAATTATTGTATCCTGATAAGGATTTTACATTGGCTGATTACATAAACAGACTTGAATATGAACTAAAAGTTATCAAGCAGATGTGATTCAATACCTATTTCCTTATTGTGGCAGATTACGTAGATCGATCCAAAAAACACGATATCATGGTTTGACCTGGTAGATGATCATGAGCTTGATCTATTTTGGCTTGGTTAATCAACATCACTGATATAGATCCACTTCCTTTCGGTTTACTATTTGAGAGATTTCTAAATCCTGCGAGGGTAAGTATGCCAGATTTTGATATTGATTTCGAAGATACTCAGAGAGAAAAAGTGATATGACATGTCAGAGAAAAATATTGAGATCAAAATGTTTGTAATATAGGTACATTTATGAAAATGGCTACTAAGTCCGCATTCAAAGATGCTGCTAGGGCTCTTGGATTATGATTTGAAAAATCAAATAAATTTGCGAGTCTTATTCCAGAAAAGACATCAATATTAGCTGCTATGGAATTGGAATGAAATGAAGAATTGAAGTCAATGTATGATAATGATGAAATTATCCAAAAAGCTGTAAAATATTGAGAACAATTGGAATGAAATATGAGACAATTGTGAGTACATGCATGTGGAGTGATCATTGCTCCTGAAAAAGTAGATACATACTCAGCTATGCAATACTTAAAAGAAGATGACTGTAGTATAGTTAGTCAGTATGATTGACCTACAATGGAAAAAATCGGACTTTTAAAGATGGATTTTTTGTGATTGAGAAATTTATCTATCATCAAAAATTGTATCAAAATTATCAAAAAAAGATATGAAAAAGAATGAAAGACAATGCCAAAAATGTTTGATAAATTTTTTGTAGATATGTCTTTCCAGCCGGCTATTGATGATACATACACATACGATAAAGTATTCAAAGAATGAGATACATCTGGAATTTTTCAGTTTGAGTCAAATTGAATGAAAAAATATTTGATTCAGTTGGCACCTGATAAAATAGACAATTTAGTAGCTATGAATGCTCTGTATCGTCCTGGTCCTATGGAATTTATTCCAAGTTATATTGCCAGAAAGACATGAGCAGAACCTGTAAAATATATGAGTGATGAATTAAGAGAAATATTAACAAAATTGTATTGATCTCAAGTCGCTGATGAAGAAGAAAAAAAATTAATTGAAGATTTATCTCCTATTATGTGAGATACATATTGAATTGCTATTTATCAGGAGCAATTGATGTTCCTTGTACAAAATATGGCATGATTTTCTCTATGAGAAGCAGATCTTTTGAGGAGGTGAATTGGAAAAAAGAAAAAAGAAATTATTGAAAAATTGAAAATAGAATTTACAGAGAGAGGACAAGACTTTAGATGATATAAACCTGAAACAACGAAGTATATTTATGAAAAGATGATTGAGCCTGCAGCATCATATTCTTTCAATAAATCTCATGCGGTATGTTATGCTTGGGTTGCTTATCAGACAGCGTATCTAAAAGCTCATTTCCCAGTGGAATTCTATGCCGCATTGATTAGATCTGTAGAAGAAGATACAGACGAACAGAGTAAATATATTTATGAGACACAGTGTCACTGAATTGAAGTACAAAAACCAGACATAAATGAATCATTTAATCATGTTGCAGCTATTGATTGAAAAATTAGATTATGATTTTTATGAATTAAGTGAATTTGATTTGATGTCTGAGAATTTATTCAGCAAGAGAGACAAAAATCATGAAGGTACACATCATTGGAAAATTTCTTAAAAAGATGTGATAAAGTAGTAAATAAAAAATCATTAGAATGATTGATAAAATCGTGAGCATTAGATGAATTCTATGATCGTAATACTCTCATGAATAATATTGAAACTTTGTTATGACGATCTAAATCTGCCCAGACAATGAATATGTGACTTTTTGGTGGAGATGATTCTACGACACAAATTGTATTCCAAAAAAAATGTACAACAACATTTGAAGAAAATTTAATGTATGAGCAAGAAGTTTTCAAATGTTTCGTTTCGTGAGATCCTTTGGATGGATTGTATAAATATCTCAAAAAAAGTACATTTATTTCTTGGCTAAATATTGAAAAAAATACTGGGCCATTTCAGATTACATGATATATTTCCAATATACAAAGAGCAAAGAAAAAATGATTTTTTATTGAAGTGGAGGATATTTCATGAAAGAGAGAGTTTTTTATCAAAGAGTTGTTGGATTTTCAAAAATTTGATATGGTGATAATATCATGATTTAAATACCCATGAAGGTATCCAAAATTTGATAAATTAATCAGAACTACTCGTGATATTTTGATCAAAAATGCTTGATGATCTTATGATCCAGAAATGACAGTAACCAAGGCAAAATGATTGAGATTATGAGAAATAAAAACAGAATTATTGGAAGCTGAGGATGAAAAAGTATCTAAGACTGAAATCTCAGAAAATTTAGATTGAGAGCAAACTTTGGATATAGAATTACCTGTGGAAAATAGTGAATGACAGGAAATCTCAGAGCCAGAAAATATTGGAATAGAAAATGATGAAATAGAGGATTCTAGCTTTGATGAAGAGTATAATGCAGGAGATTTGCCAGTTTCAGATGAATCTCAAAATATCCAAATTCAGCCAAAGATAGAAAGCTTCGATTTTGAAATACCAAACAATATCCAGCAAATCCAACTTTTGAAAAAAATACTTACAGAAAATCCTTGAGATACAAAAATTAGGATATGAGGTATTGAAAAATTAGTATCATTAGGATGATTAGAAAAAATTAGAGATTTATTACAATGAGACAATTAAAAATATGGAAGAAATATTAAAAAAAATAGAATCATCACAAAAAATAGCAATATTTTGTCATGAAAATGCTGATTGAGATGCAATTGGTTGTGTGTTGTGATTGTGAACTTTGTTACAAAATATGTGAAAAAATGTAAAATT
>JAZUKX010000167.1:0-9688 GCA_045643505.1 Candidatus Absconditabacterales bacterium
AGATGCCGATGGGAAAGTGAAAATGAGATGTTGATATTTATAAGGCACCTATCAAAAAAGGAAAAGTTATTTTGGAAATAAGTTGATTAGATCAAGAAACTTCTGAAAAGATTCTTACAAGTGCAGCCAAAAAGCTTCCTATAAAAGCTAGAGTTGTAGCAAAATGAGAAATCAATTAGTTTCTATTGGTTGTTTATTTAATTTAAAATTATATCAAAATGAAAGGTAAATGAGAATATATGCAAAAACTAAATACAATGACTGCAAAAGATTTAGTTAGCGAAAGAAAAAATTTGAAGAAAGAATTATACGAATTGAAAGCAAAAAATTCTATTAGAGGATTGAAAGAAACGCATAAAATTGGTGATGTGAAAGTAAAAATCGCAAGAATAAATACTGTTTTAAAATCTAAAATAGCTGCATAATGGCAATTATATGAAACAAGAGTATTAAAGAACTTACTTGAGAGGTTGTAAGTGATAAAACAGATAAAACTCGTACTGTATTGGTAAAATCTGTAAAAATGCACCCTATATACAAAAAAAGATTTGTTGTTTCAAAGAAATATTATATTCATGATGAAAAAAATGAATCTAAAATAGGTGATACAGTTATTTTTAGAGAATGTAAGCCATTGAGTAAAAATAAGAGATGGAATTTAGTAGAAATTCTTAAGAAATAATATCAATCAAAAATTTTACTGTATAATAAATAGTTAAAATGTTAAAAGTTGAATCAGTTGTAAATGTTGCAGACAATACAGGAGCAAAAAAAGCTAAAATAATAAGGATCTTGAAATGATCTTCAGCTAGCACAGCTACAGTATGAGATAATGTTGTAGTTGCTATCAAAAGTGCTGCTCCAACTGGAAATGTAAAAAAAGGACAAGTAGTAAAAGCTATTGTAATTAGATGCAAAAAAGAAATAGCTAGAAAAGATGGTACTTATATTAGATTTGGAGACAATGCTGTAATTTTGATGACAAAAAATGAAAAATGAGAATGGAACCCAATTTGAAAGAGGATATTTGGACCTGTTGCTAGAGAGTTGAGAGACTTATGACACAAAAATATTACAAACATGGCTGAAGAAGTCTTATAGAAATTATTTGTTTTAGTGTTTAATGTTAAATTATAATGAAAAAACTAAGGAAATGAGATCCTGTGATGGTTATATCTGGTAAAAATAAGGGAAAAGTTTCAACTATTGAAACTATTGATTGAGATTATGTAACAGTGAAAGATGTAAATGTAGCAAAGAAAGCAATGAAATGACAAGGATTTGTAAAAAAAACTTTGCCTATACATATTTCTAATGTGATGTATTACTTAGAAAAAGAGAAAAAAGCAACTAAAGTAAAAATCGATGTACAAAAAGATTGAAAAAAAGTAAGAGTTGCAAAAAAGACAAATGAAGAAATAAAATAATGAGATAATATGATTTTATCATTTTATAAATGTTTATAAATGGCTAAAGATTACAAAAAAGAGCTTCAAACAAAGTTGGGAGTAAAAAATATTAATGCAGTTCCTGAAATTGATTCTGTAGTAGTTACTATGGGTATAGGATCTATTGTTACAAGGAAATGACATAAGGATTTTGAAGAGTTTGAGAAGAATTTGACAAAAATAACAGGTCAAAAACCTCATGTCATTAAGTCTAGAAAATCCATTTCTAATTTTAAATTGAGAGAGTGAATGCCTGTAATGCTTCAATCTACAATTAGAAAAACTAGAGCAATAGATTTCTTGGATAGATTCTGCAAATTGGTACTACCAAGAATTAGAGATTTTGAATGAATAAGTAAAAGGAGTTTTGATCAACAAGCTAATTTGAATATATGAATTAAAAATTATAACATATTCCCAGAATTAGGAGTTGATGCAATTACTGTACCTATGTGACTTGGTATTACAATTGTGACAACAACTAAGGACAAAGCAGAATCTCAAGCTTTGTTGGAAGAACTATGATTTGTATTCAAGTAGAATTTATATATTTAATCTAAATCTTAAATGGCAAGATCAGCTTTAAAAGCAAAACAATGGAAAATGTATGAAGAAAAATTCATACAAAAGAAAGATGTTAAATGAGTGAAATATTACAATAGATGTAGACTTTGTGGTAGATCAAAATGATATTTTAGAGATTTTGGTATATGCAGAGTTTGCTTGAGAAAATATGCTAGAGAAGGTAAAATTATGTGATTAAAAAAAGCTAGTTGGTAATTATACTTTGTAAAGTTTTTATTTTATTGAAACCTATTAAATTATGAGTTATGTAAATGCGCCTGTTCATGATCTATTAATTAGAATCAAAAATGCATACATGGCAAGAAAAACAACAATAACTGGAATAACATATTCTAAGTTTAAAACAAATGTTCTAGATCTATTAAAAAGATACAACTTTATAAAAGATTTTGAGATAGTTGAGAAAGATAATAAAAAGAGCATAAAAATTGCTTTAAAACCTGTTGAAAATCCAGTTAATGATATCCCAGAAATAAAATTCTTTTCAAAACCATCTAGGCCATGGTATGTTAGCTACAAAGATTTACATGTTGTAGCTGGTTGAAAAGGTATTGGTATCATATCTACAAATCAATGATTAATGGCTTCACATGAAGCAAAAGCAAAAAAACTTTGAGGAGAATTAATAGCTGAAATCTATTAATATAATACATTGAGAATAATTTATAACTTATAATCTTGTTACAATGTCAAAAATTTGAAAAAAACCAATTACAATTCCTGCTGGTGTAGAAGTGACAATAGATAATAATCTAGTCAAAGTTAAATGACCAAAATGAGAATTGTCAGAAAAAATATTAGATTGTGTAAAAGTTGAGATAGAAGATAATCAAGTAGTTTGCTCTATTTCAAATGATGAAGATAAACAATTCCGAGGTCTTTCTAGGACTCTTATTGCAAATATGATTGAATGAGTTACAAACTGATATGAGAAAAAATTATTAATTATATGAGTTTGATTCAACGGACAAGTTCAATGAAGGACATTAGTTTTGTCATTATGATTTGCTCACAAAGTAAATTATCAAATTCCTGCTGGTGTAGAAATTAAAACTGAGCAAGATGCAAAATGAAATACTATAATTATATTAAATAGTATCAATAAACAACTTGTATGAGAAGTTGCTGCAAAAATTAGAGCATACAAAAAACCAGAACCATACAAATGAAAATGAATTAGATATTTTGATGAATTTATCAAATTGAAACCAGGAAAATCTGCTAAATAATAAATTTTAGATTACAACTAATATTACAATGTCTCAATTAAGTAACAAATTAAAAGTTAAGTTAGAAAAATACTTAAATAGAAAGAATAGGGTAAATAGTAAGATAAAGGCACATAACCCAGAAAATAGAATTGTGATAAACAAATCTAATATGTATATAAAAGCTCAAGTTTTGTGAGCAAATGGAAAAGTACTTGCATGTATCACAGATAAATGAGCAAAATGAAATACTAAAACTGAAAAAGCATTTGCTGCTGGAGAACAATTGGCAAAGCTTATGAAAGATCAGAAATTAGAATCAGCAACTTTAGATAAAAATTGATATTTGTATCATGGTAGAGTAAAAGCTTTTGCTGATGGTTTAAGAAATTGATGAATTAAATTATAAAAACATTTACTTATGTAAAAATCATTATTAATGGTTGTAGAAAAAGAGAAAACAAAGAAAGAGTTCGAAGAACTACTTTTAGAAGTTAGAAAAGTAACTAGGGTAACAACATGAGGTAGAAGAATGTCTTTTAGGGCTACTGTTTTAGTTTGAAACAAAAAAGGAAAAATCTGATTAGGATTATCTAAATGAGTTGATGTAACTTCAGCAGTAAAAAAAGCTACAAATGAGGCATACAAAAACATGTTTTTTGTTCCTATCACAAAGACAAAGACTGTTCCATATCCTATGACAAATAAATATAAATCTTGTATAGTAAAAGTTATACCTGCAACACCAGGTACTTGACTTAAAGCAGGATCTTCAGTTAGGTCTGTACTAGAATTAGCTTGATATGAAAATATTTTATCAAAAATTGTTTGATCAAATAATAAATTAAACAATGCTATAGCTACTATTAACGCATTGAATGCTTGTAAACATGCAGATTATTTTACAACATTTGATAGAAATGCAAAACCAGAAGTAGAAGTTGTAGAGAGTGAAAAAGAGACAAAAGTAGAAAAGAAATCCACTGCAAAAAAAGCTCCAGCAAAAAAAGACTCTGAAGCAAAAGTAGAAAAAAAAGAAACTGCAAAAAAGACGCCTGCAAAAAAAACTACAACAAAAGAAGAAAAATAGTTAAGTAAATTGTTATTTTATATAAAAATGTTTTTTCAAAATGAAATTATATGAATTAAAAAGAAGTACTTGATTGAAAGATAAAGCAAATAGAATTGGAAGATGAAATGCTAGTAAAGGTACTTATTCTGGAAAATGATTAAAAGGACAAAAAGCTAGAAGTGGTAGAAGTGTTCAACAATTCTTTGAATGAGGACAGACTTCTTTGGTACAAAGAATGCCAAAAGCTAGAGGATTTACAAGATGCGATAAATTCGTAAATCATTATTCTGTTATCAATCTAAGTTCATTAGAAAAAGATGAAAGAATCGTAAATGATATGGAATTGACAAAATTCAAACTAAAAGAATTATGATACATCAAAAAAGAATCTGATTTAGTTAAAGTCCTTTGAACATGAGATTTCTCAAAGAAAGTGACATTTGTTTGAATGGATAAATATTCAAAAACTGCAACAACAAAAATAGAAAAAGCGTGAGCAAAAGTTAATTAATTTTATGAATAACATTTTATGATGCAGAAATTTAAAAAAAAGTTAAAGAGTATCGTATCAAACAAAAATCTAATGAAAAAGATTGGATTTACATTGTTGATACTTGCATTATATAGATTGTTAGTACATATTCCTGTGCCTTTTGTAAATATAGATGTACTTATGTCTCAGATGTGATCTATAAGCAATACAGGATTATGATATTTTGTAATGATGCTTGGTTGATCTCTAGAAAACTTTTCAATTATTGCAATATGATTGTCTCCATATATCAATGCTTCAATCATTATGCAACTTTTGTGAGCTATAGTACCAAAGTTGGAAGAGCTTACAGAACAATGAGAATCTTGACAGCAAAAGATACAACAATATACTAGGTATTTATCAATTCCATTAGCATTCTTGCAAGGAATTTGAATGGTATATTTCATCAACTATATGTTTGGTGGAGCTGCAATAGATACATGAATTGGTACACTGTTGTTAGCAGCTTTGACTATGACATTTGGTTCTGTTATATTGATGTGGATGTGAGAATTGATTACTGAAAAATGAATTGCTAACGGTATATCAATATTAATATTCTCATCTATCGTATCTTGAATTACACAAAGTATTTATGGAAGTTTCTCATGAACTTCTAGTGTAGTTTGAATGCTTATATTCATGTTAGTAATTGTATTAGTGTTGATTATATTGTCAGTATTTATCTTAAAATCAACAAAGGAAATACCTATCATTTATGCTCGTAAAGGTAAAGTACAAGAGAGTTCTATCTTGCCTATACCTATGAATCCAGTGTGAATGATTCCGATTATCTTTTCAATGGCATTTGTATCATTCCCATATTTGATTTCAAAGATGATTGTACAATTCCAACCAATGAATACAAAATTAGTACATGTAGCTGATTGGATTGAGGCAAATCTAAATATTTATAATTCAAATCCTTCAGTATTAGCAGTAGTTATCTACTTCTTATTGATAGTTGTATTTACGTTCTTCTATACATTGATTGTATTTAGTCCTGATAGGATGTCAGACAATATCCAGAAGAGATGAGGTTTTGTGCCATGAATTAGACCATGAAAAGAAACATCATGATATATCAACAAAGTTTTGATGCATTTATGTTTATGGTGATGAATGGGATTGGCTTTAGTGTGAATATATAGTTATGTATTGAATTACATACCATTTATCCAAGATTTAGTTCAATCATTATGATCATTGCCAGTGATTGTTACTTGATCTTGAGTTATTATTATCGTATGAGTTGTACAAGAAATTATCAACAAAGTTGAGACTGAATTGATTATGCAAAAGTATGAAAAATATGATACTGATACGGTAAATAAATCTCTTAGAGAACTCTAAAATCTAAAATAAAAAAATCTACAGATTCGTTCTGTAGATTTTTTTCGTATAGAAATTTTTCAATATTTTTATAATAAAAACTATTGGCTATAAAACAATATATCTGTTTTTTTATTTTACATAACGGTAAGAACTAGTGTTTCTAGTATTAAATTTATAAAAAACTCCAATATTATTCTTTGGAGTCTTTTTGTTTTATCTTATTTATATAGTAAACATTCAATTCTCATAAATAATTTTTTCAGATCCATCTGATAAGGTAGCTATTACTGTCCTATTTGCTGTGGAAATAATATCAACATGCTCAGCAGACATATTTAATCATATTGATTTTTTGAATTCCATATCATCAAGTTTACTTTGGTCTCAATCGTAACATTCATCAAATCACATTCATAGAGCTATATGAGTATTTCCATATTGTCATCAAACATTTTCATCAAAAAGTGTCTCTGCCATGAATTTTGTGATTTTTGAAGTCCTAGCATCAGTCAAACTAAATTCTCAGATTTGTTTCATTCATTCAATTTTGAGCATATCTTGCAAAATATTATCATTTTTGGTTGCATGTGCTTTTGTGACTATTCAATCTTTGAATTCTAATTCTATTCATTCAATTAAATTTCAATATCTATATAATGGTTGATTAAATCTAACCCATCAATTTATATCTCTACAATCTGGTGATGTAAATATTTCAAATGAAGGTATATTACATCCACTTCAAGCAGCCCATTTTCTATCATTTCAAATTTTCAATTTTAAATCTTCATCAGGTCATACTATGTGTACATATTGGATTTCCATTTCATTTAATATGTCCCTTTTTTGTTGGATTAATCAATTTATTTCTTTCCATTTTTTTACAGGATCATCTTCATCCAAGAAACAGGCTTGAATTATTTGATTTCGATATTCTTCTTCGCTGAGATTTGCTTCTTTTGCCATTGCAGGGGTTCAGTATAAGCATAATGTCCAAGAAAACTTTCATTCTCTTTCTTTTTTATTTCTCAATTCACGAATCATTTTATTTGCTTGAATTTTTTTCATTATTTTTGAAGGTTCTATTCAATCTAGTTCATGTAAATCAGAATCTGCAATAATAAATAAATTATGTGTACAAGATTCAATCCTACCTTTTTGATATGCTTCTGCTACAAAACTTAATTGCTCATCACTTGCATTTTCATAAAAATTCCTTTTAACTCAATCTGGTATATACTGTATAATTGGATGGCCTCATGCCTTTAATATTGCAGTTTGTAGTGGTAACAAAAATGGCTTAGCACACTCTGGAATTTGCACAAATACTACATCTCATTTTTTGATTCATTTTCAATTCCATAATGCAAAATTTACCATTACATTTGCATATTTATTCAAGATTTCTTTGTTTGGAATGAACATGTAATTAATAATTAAGAATTAAAAATTAAAAATGAATAATTTTGGAATAAACAATATGCCATTCTGAAAGAGATAAAAATATATTTCTATATTCTTCGCTTCGCTCAGAATGACATATTATGAAAAAAATATATTTCACAGAATTAGCCGCCATCGAGATTTGAACTCGTGATTTATCCTTACCATGGATACGTTTTACCACCTAAACTATAGCGGCAGAAAATAGCCACGAACGAGATTCGAACTCGTCTCTTTCCCTTACGAGAGGAATGTTTTACCGAATAAACTATAGTGGCAAATTAATCGATAACACAATAATAATCTAATAATATAAAATTTTTTTTCAAGGATATTTAATATATTCACACATACTATACAATAAAAGTAAAAAAAAGCAAGTTGAATGTTGTATAATATATACAAATTTTTGCTAATATTTTATTTTAGGATAAAATTACAGTGTATCTAATATTTTACATTTTTAGACCAACAAAATGGGAGAAGTTACAAAAAATTTTATAGAAGATAAAAGTAATCAAGACTTAGTAAATTCGTGAGTCTTTGATAAAATAGATTGAAATAACAAAACTCTCGAGCAAGCTAATGAAAAAGCAATTAATGAAAAGGTTGAGAAATCTTTTCAGGAATTTTTGAAAAATAAAAAAACTACTTTTGATAATCTTGATGATGATTGAAAACAAGAATTATTTAATGGTTGGTTAGATAAAAATGTAAATGGAATATTAGAAGAATCTAAATTAAAAGAAATAGAATCGGTTAATCCTGATATTAAATCGAAACTAACGGCTTTGACATTTAGCATAGATTTATCAACTTACCAACAAGAACTTCAGAATCAAAAAGATGAAACAGAAACCACGGCTAGTGTTGCTGTAGAAAATGTAGATTTAAAGTTAAAACTATATAATGGTATTGATAAAAATGAAATAGTAATATTATTAAAAGATAATTTTAAAAATAAAAATGATATTATAAATTTATTAAAAAATTGAACTTTAGATGATATAAAAAAATTACAGCGTATTATCGCTAATGTAACAAATGATAGTGATGCAAAATGACAAGATAAACCATTGTGAAGATTTTGAGTTGATTGAAAGTTTTGAACGGAGACATTAAATGCATTTAAAAAATATATAAAAGATAATAAACTTTCAGAATGACAAAACTGAAATAACTGAAACACACCAGCGTGACAGCAAGTTGATGCTCAATTACACTGAACTCTAAATAATTGAAATCAGTCTCCGACAACTTGATGACTTAATAATCCTAATGGAGCAAATAATCATGAAAGTAATTGAACAATATCTGCAAATTCTTCAATAGAATCAAATACTTGAAGTTCAAATAGTCCAGAAATCCTTGATAGAGAACATGAGATTAAATCATTATATGAATGAGAATCTTGAACTGAAATTCAAATTGCTAAACTAAATGCTTGAGAAACTATTGAAATAATACCTACAGTATTAGCTAAAAATAAAGATAATCCAAATGGGTTAGACTTTCCTGGTGGAAAATTTACATTGCCAGAGAGTGGTTGGGAGTGAACAGTGACTATAAAATTAAAAAATAGCAAAGATGAAGAAAAATCATATACAATCACAATAAAATCAAAAGAAAGTCAAAAACAAAAAGAAAATGAATCAAAAAAGACAGATCTAGAAGAATTTGTGGATGGCTTACAAGCAGCATATAATGCTGAATTAGTAACGGTAATTCCACAAAAAATAAAAGAATTAAAAGCAGAATATAAAAAATTGATGGATCCTAATAACGATGAAGATCCTAAATTAGCAGAACAAAGAAAGAAAGAAATCGAAACAGCTATGCATGGTATATTGAGAGCGAGAGAAATGAATAAACTAGAATGATATCTTTCATACATAAAAAAATGAATATCAATAGTATCAAATAAACAAAATTTATCATGATTAATTCCAGATAATGCTACTATATATATAGGTGGAAAATATTTGCCAAAAAGTGAATTTTTACAATGAGAAAATAAAAATAAACAAGATTACATATCAAAAGTAAAATATAAAGATTTAGA
>JAZUKX010000168.1:0-7354 GCA_045643505.1 Candidatus Absconditabacterales bacterium
GTCGGCTTTTTTTATTGCAAACACTACTCAAAACAATATAAACAATATAAACAATATTTTTATAAATTATTAATTTTTAATTATTAATTTTTAATTATTATGTTTCAAATATCATATTCTAGATGACTTAGATGAGAGATAAATGTTTGAGCAAGTAAAAATGCTTCATTACCTATTGTCGCAGCAAATTTCTTATTGGATAATCCAGTAAAAATAACAAATAAACCAAATATTTTAGATCTTCAAGTATTGGAAGAAATTTTTGCAGAAGCAAAAGAAAAATCTACAGATTTTTTTGATTTAACGATGGATAAAGCTACAAAAATAAGGACATCAATATTATTAATCCCATATTGATTATGTAAATATTGAAAAGTAAAATTCGTATGAAGTTGAGGTTGTAATATCTGAAAAAGACCGTTAGATACGTTTGATGAATGACTTACAAAAGCAGGAATAAAAATTACAAATGATGATTATAAAACATATGAAATTGTATGACAACCAAAGAAAAATATAATGATGCCAGAATTCTCTGTTACAGCAGTAGAAGCACTTTTGACATATCTTGCATTTTCAAATAATTTTGATTATGAAATTAATATTTATCAAGTAGCTATTGAACCTCATGTCAGAGATTTGATTAAATTTTTAAATAATATTTGAGCTGATATCACATTGAATGTTGATCATACTATTGTAGTCAAACCTTCAAAAATTCAAGTAAAAGATCCAAATTTTACAGTTACATCTGATTATATTGCAGCTGGTACTTATTTTGCTATTTGAGCTGGAGCAGATGACAGTGAAATTACTATCAAAAATATAAATGTAGATGATTTATCTAGTATGTACAGTATTGCAGAGAGGATTTGAATTAATTTCAAGATATTGGATAAACACACAATTACAGTAAATTCATTCAATAAACCAAATTATAAAGCAGTCAAATTTGAGACAAGGATATTTCCATGATTTCCTACTGATTTGCAGTCAATATTTGGTACATTACTTACACAAGCAAATTGAATTTCAAAAATATTTGAAACATTGTTCGAATGAAGATTTTGATATCTAAATGAACTTGAGAATCTCTGAGCAAAATTGGAAATATTAAATCCACATCAAGCTATCATTATTTGACCAGCGAAATTGAGATGAAATTATGTCTCATCTACAGATCTTAGATGATGATGAGCAATGGTATTGGCATGAATCATGGCTCAATGAACAACTAATGTAATGAACGAAAAAATTATATTAAGATGATATGAAAATATAGTCCAAAATCTTCAAAACATTTGAGTAAATATTAAACAAATAGACAATTAATGGCACGATTAACACAACCACTGTGAAATAATAAATTTTGTTTCAATCAAGTATCCAATCCCAAACTTTGGATTGCTGAAATTATTGATTGAACAGCAAATGATTTGAAAATTTGAGAAAAAACAGTTTTTCGTGAAATGAAAAATTGAAAAGTTGCAGAATATAAATGACTCAAAAATTTTATAAAAATAAAAAAAAATAATCAATCAATCTATATCTTTGATAATCATAATCACGCTTTAAAATATCGAATTGATGAATATAAAAATTGAAATATTGATTTTTGAATTAAATTAGTACATTTGGACCAACATACAGATATGAATACAAGTGAATATGCACTTGACCTACAAAATCCAACTTTTGAAGTGTATAATGTATGAAATTTTATTCAACCAGCAATAAATTGTGGTTTAGTATCTAATGTTGAACAAATAAATACAGAATATAAATTATTGAATTTTGAATTACCAAATTGTGATTATATTTTAGATATTGATTTAGATTTTCGAGCACCTGAAATGAGTATTGAGAAATATTCTGAGACAATACAAAGGACAAAAAAACTAATTTCAAAAAGTAGAGTAGTGACAATAGCTACCTCACCTTATTTTTTAGACCAGAACTTAGCAATAAAAATCTGTTCAGACATAATATAAAAAAATCCGCAACAATTTGCTGCGGATTATAGAGATTATAGGAGGATTAGAAGCAATGTTGCAATGGAATTTTTGGTATAATATCCATTTTTGCTTCTAAAGCCTCCACTACTTCTTTGGGATTATTTACTTTGATAGTACTTTCTAGAAATGAAAGCACAACAGCTTTATTATGTGGATCAGGATAGGCATATGTATCAATTGATACATAGTTATTTTCGCTGGTATACAGTTTCAGATTGAGTACACATCCACACTCACATCCGATGACACCTTTATTGCCATCGAGTTTAAATACATCTTTATTATCAATCTTTTTTGTAAAAGATTGATCTTCAAGAACAGTCCATTTTGCTTGTACATTTGTACAATGGATGAAATTTCTAAACATAGCTACTGCCAAGGTAATTTGGCCACCAGCTAGATTCGAAAGAGTCATATTTGCTTTCGAAATTTCTTCAGCCTGTTTTCTGTAAGTATGATATACTTTTACTGATTCTTGAAGCTCCTTTTGGATATCCTCAGGATCATTTTCAAAGTCTTTCATATCATTTGCTTTCTCGTAGAAAATATCGGTTGAAGACGGCTTTTTATATGCACAACAGAAATTTTCATCTCTACTTGAAAAAGGAATACAAGCTTTGCATTCCAGAATATATTTCAAAAACTCTAGAATGTGCCAGAATCTTTTGTTATTATTATATTCTTGATTTTCCATAATTTTTTATTTTTTTGATTGTTGTTTACTAATTTTTTTTGTACATATAAGTATATATTTTATATAGAAAAAGTCAAGACATATTTTTATATACAAAAAAAGCTAATAATCAAAAGATTAAAAGCTTTTTTAATTATTAATTTTTAATTTCTTAGATATCCATATTCTTTACTGATTTTGCATGAGTAAGTATGAAATGTTTCCTTGATTGTACATCTTCACCCATCAAAATCCTAAATAATCTATCAGCTTCTTCAGCATCTTCTATACTAACCTGATTTAACCTTCTATTTGTTGGATCCATTGTAGTAGCCCACAATTGTTCAGCATTCATTTCTCATAGACCTTTATACCTTTGCACTTCAGTTTTTTCTGGGTCAAATCAATGATCTTTTGGAGTGTCTTCTTCTCTATAGATATATTTTTCAGTTTTTCATTGTGTAAATTTGTATATTGGAGGACAAGCCGCAAATAAATGTCAGTTTTCAATCAAAGGTCTCATGAATCTAAAGAAGAATGTGAATAATAATGTCCTAATATGCGCTCAGTCGACGTCTGCATCAGTCATTATTATTATTTTTTCATACCTTAAATTATGCTCATCATAACTTTCTTTGATTCAAGCTCAAATAGCAGTAATCAAACTTTTTATTTCTTGATTTGTCATGATCCTTTGCATTGCAGCTTGTTCTGTATTCAATATTTTTCATCTCAAAGGCAAGATCGCTTGATACATACTATCACGACCAGATTTTGCACTTCATCCAGCTGAATCTCCCTCGACTATGTATAATTCTGTTCATTCCATTCACTTTTTTCCACAGTCTGCTAATTTTCATGGCAAAACTCATCCTGCGATTACATTTTTTCTCAAAATAGTTTCTTTTGCTAATTTTGCAGCCAATCTAGCTCTTGCAGCTAAATTAATTTTATCAAATATTTTATCAAAAGCAGCTTCATCTTGCTTGAAAGTCTCCATAAGATATTCATATACTATTTTTTCTACTTCTCATCTCACATAAGCATTTCCAAGTCTTCATTTTGTTTGTCATTCAAATTGTGGCTCAGGTATTTTTACATTTACTATAGCATATAATCAATCATTTACATCACTATTTTGAAATTCTCAAATTTTTTTATCGATTTTGTCTTTTTCTTTTCAGATATCGTTCATAGCATTTAATAATGCTGACTTAAATCACAAAACATGTGTTCATCAATCTCTAGTAGGGATGTTGTTTACAAATGATGTTGTATGATCACTACTTGAATTTGTAAATTGAAAAGTTATTTCAACAAGACAATCATTTCATTCTTTGTTTATGTATTGAGGTTTTGATAATTTTTGTTGAGATCAAACCATATTGTTTAGCCAAGTCTTCAATCCTCATTCATAAAAAAATCTATTTTTTGTACCTTCTTTTTCATCAATGAATGTGAATGCTACACCAGGGGTCAAATAAGCACATTGTTTGTTCCTAGCAATTTCAGTAATTCAAACAAAATCAATTGTATCAAAAATAGTTTTATCAGGTAAAAATGATACAATAGTTCAAGTTTTATCTGTATCTCAAATAATTTCTAATTCAGTTTGTGGAACTCATTTTTCATATCTTTGTCTGTAGATATGACCATTTTTGTGTACAGTTACTTCCAACCATTCAGACAACGCATTTACTACAGAAGCTCAAACTCCATGTAATCATCCAGAAACTTTATACACAGATTTATCAAATTTTCAACCAGCATGTAATACTGTATAAACAGTTTCTACAGCAGATTTTCATGTTTTAGGATGTTTGTCTACAGGAATTCATCTTCCATCATCATAAACTGTTACAGAATTATCTGCATGCAAAACAGTAGTGATATGGTGACAAAATCAAGCTAAAGCTTCATCAACTGAGTTGTCTACAATTTCTTGTATCATATGGTGCAATCATCTAATATCTGTAGAACCAATATACATTCAAGGTCTTTGTCTTACAGGTTCCAATCATTCCAACACTCTAATATTGGATGCATCATAATTTGTTGTGTCTGTCATTTTTATGTATAAAATTAAAACAGTATATTTTAGATATTAATCATCATCAGAATAATTTCATGGGAAATAATCTTCATAATCGTCATCATCATCAAAATTGAATTCATCGTCATCATCATTGTATCAAAAATTTTCATCATCTTCAGGCATTTCAGTTTTTTTCACTCTTTTTCATTTTTTCCTCTTTCATTGTTTTTCCATTTCCTCATTTCTAGCAATTTCATCTTCAATTCAAAGTATTTTTTGTAATCCTTCATGATCTTTTAATTTTTGGATTACTTTTTGTTCAATTTGCCTTACTCTTTCTCTTGTTACATCAAATTCTTCTCAAACTTGCTCTAATGTGTATTTTGGGCCATCAATACCATATCTCATTTTTATAATTTTAGCTTCTCTATCATCTAACATTCACAATATTGTATCTAAATTGTTTCTCAAAGCATTTTTTTCAGCAAATTGATCTGGCCTCAATGTATTTGCATCTTCCAATAAATCAGCCAAGGTATCTCTTCATTCATCTCAAACTTCTCTGTCCAACGAAACATTTCCAAAAATTACTTCTTCTAATTTTTTTATCTTTTTTATTGGAAAATTCAATTCTTTTCAAATCTCTTTACTAGTTGGTTCCCTACCAAATTTTTGAAATAACAATTGATATGTCTTATTATAACTATTAATTTCATCAATCAAATGTACAGGGATTCTAACGTTTTTAGTCATATCTGCTATTGCCTTTGTGATAGATTGTTTTATCCACCATGTCGCATAAGTAGAAAATTTAAATTCTTTGTCAGGATCAAATTTTTCTATGGCTTTTATTAGTCAAATATTTCATTCTTGAATTAAATCAGAAAAACTCAATCTACTACCAAAAAATCTCTTTGCAATACTAATTACCAATCTTAAATTAGATTCAATTAGTTGCTTTTTTGCTTCCTCATCTCATTTTTTTATTTTTCTAGCTATCTCTCTTTCTTGTTCTCCAGTCAAAAGAGGAATTTTTGATATATCATTGAAATACAATTTTATGTAATCTTTAAATTGTTTATCATTTGTCCTATAAATATTATCATATAATTCCACTTTTCAGAGTTTTGTCTCTTTTGATAATTCTTTGGATTCTAATTCTAATATCTCTTCAATGGTAAGTATTTTAATACTTAACTTGTCTGCTAAGTCATAGAATTTTTCCAGTAATTTTGCACTTTGATCCATATCATCAATTTCTGATATGATATCTTCTTCGCTGATGCTTCCACTTTGAAATCATTTATTCAATAATATTTGTAATGGATTTGATAATTCAGATATGTCATCTTGAAATTTTTCTCGTAATTGTTGCTTAATTTTTGTTGCCATAAATAAAATAACAAAAAATAAAATAGTATTGACAAAATAAAAATTTAATATATAATCAATAATGTGTAGTAGAGCCTAACCATATGTTAGCTCACGAAAAATCCTGAGATTAGATATATTTTGGGATTTTTCTTTTTGCCTTGACACTAAGATTGATTATAATTATATATTGTCTGACTAGGGAATGCGAGTTCAATTCATTTTTTTTCGAACTCAGTTAATATTCAAAGATATATTTGTTCATTCGCCTCAAGCATTTTTGTATAGTCAGGAGATAAACTTTTGTAACTACACAAAAAATCTAAACTGTAATCATTCATTTTTTGTAAATGACATCGCTCAAATTCTATATTATTTACATTTTTGATAACTCATTCAATTATTCAAGGAATTTCTTTTAGATGATCAATACTTGTAGAATATGTGACAGAAATTACAGGCCTTTGTCTCCTGAAACTTGCTTTACCATAATTTACTACATTACTAGTCAAAATTGTACTGTTTGGAATGACAACTTCTTGCCCGGCCGTATTTTGTAGAGATGTAGATTTTAGAGTTATACTTAAAACTGTTCATTCATTAGATCACACTTCAATATAATCTCCAATAATGAATGGTTTTGAAAATAAAATTGAAAATGAAGCAAAAAGATCCGTTAGAATGTTTTGTAGTGCAAATGCAACTGCGATAGAAGCAATTCAAAGGCTAGCAACCAACGGAGTAAGATTTACTCAAATATTAGTCAAAAATATCAAAATTCAAATTACCCAAACCAATATATTTATTATTAATTCTACTGTTTTCTGTCATGCCTTATTTCATTCCAAAATTTTAGATACAAAAAACGTTGTTATCTTTATCACAATCTTTGCAATACCAAACAAACCTACAAATAATAGTACGATATTGGCAATATGATCAATATTTTCAGGTAATATTAATATTTTTGATATAACAAATAATTCAATTAAAAGCCAAAACCAATTTGGCAACTTTTGTATAGATTCAAATAATGCAAAAAGTCTTTTTTCTTTTGTAAGAGATATTTTATTAATCAATTTTCACAGATGCTTTAACCCCGATTTTACTAAAAAAAACAAAAATAAGAATATAATAACAGCAATTCAAATCCTCCATAAAGTATTTCCAAAAATTGTTAAATTCATAAATTCATTTACATTACCCCATAATACTAATATATTCATTAACAATATTTCAAATTTAAAACAATAAAAAAAG
>JAZUKX010000169.1:0-2657 GCA_045643505.1 Candidatus Absconditabacterales bacterium
CATGTAAGAAATACAGATATATAATTATTTTTGTTTAATTTTTGTTTTGCATCATATCTAAGAAATACAGATATAGATGTTTTTTGCTGTACAGTAGCAAAATATTTTATTTTGCAATTTTAATATATATATTGACTTTGTGAAAAATATTGAAAAATTTGTGAAAATAATTAAATCTTTTTTCTTGGTCTTCTGCGTACTTTTCTCTCATCATATTCATCTTGAATAATATTTTGTGGCATATCGCTTTTATTATTTAGTATTTTCTTGATAAATATTTTTCTAAAATCAAATATTCCTAGCATTTTTCATATGTGAGGATGTTTTAATAATTGTTCTCATGTTATTTTATCTCATATTTTGAATGTATCAATGAAGCGTTTTGTACCTGGGTGACAATTTCAGCTGTTATAGGAATCTTGTAATGTAAATATTTCATTTTTGTGAGAATTTAAGTATTTTTTTACTATTTGTTTTTGTGTTAATTCTGGTATATTATAAATATCAATACTTTTATTTGCCTTTTCAATTAATTTTCATTTTAAAAATCTTTTTCGATAATCTTTTGAGTATTTTTCAAAAATTTCTTTTGGTACGTTATATTCAAATTCCATATTTACATTAGTCATTCATGCTAATTGGTATAATTTGTTATATAATGAAATATCATCTTCGTAGATGAGTTCATAACTTCAATTTTTTCAAAATGATTCATTATATTCTACATAATGATCTTGGCAAATTTCTTTTGCTTCATATATCCCATATCAAGGATTGTCTTGTGCAAATTTATATGCAAAATTATCATCAATAACCCATCAATTAATTTTTTTTGTTGTGTTTTTTTCTGAATATATTGGTTTTATTTCTTCTTTTGTGTGGATGATTTCATTATTATTTCCAATTTCGATATCTTCATAATATACTTTATCCATATCGGCATGTGGGTGTTTATCAAATATCTCTTTTATTAATCCAAATTGTCATAAGCGGACATATTTCCCTTTGTATTTCCTAATTCAAGCAACTTTGTCTATGAAACTATCTGTCATCTCTACATCAAATCAACGATGTATTCAAAATACGTTTTCTCCTATGAAATACATTGGAATTTCTTTTGGATCCATATCTGTTTTATAGGTGAATAATTTTTCTTGTTCTTGTAAATTTTCATCAAAATATTTTATTTTATATGTGTATATTGGCCAATCTTTTAAATTTGCTCATTTTCTTTCAATTGTATCTATGATATTTTTTCACATTCATTGTTCTAAATGATTTTTTTGGCTTAGTAAAACTACATCTACTCATAAATTAATTTTTCAACTTTTTATTATCGTTGGCATATTTTCATCTACGCATCATCTGTCGGTACACATAGTTACAAGAAGCCCGTTCATGTCTTTGTAAAAAAGATTTGGATATTTTATATCAATTCTACTTGTTGGCATATTTATCATTGTTCATTTTCATGCCCAAAAAATTCATGAAGCTGATGCTCAACTTCTTGATGAATAATAACATGATGATTTATAATCTTCTTTTAGTTCTTTTTCTCCAGCTCATTCTACATCATATAATTTTCAGGTATTTGTTGATAAAAATACATCTCAATCTCCTCATCAAAAACTCCAATCACGTTTATTTGACCTAGATAAAATACTTCCATGTTTTTCTATTTGTTTTTGCATTTTTTCATATTCTTCTACAGATAATGTCCTGTTTTCAATTCATGCTCTATAGTAATCTGCATCAAAATAATTTCATTTCCAATGAGGAATTTCTTGAGTAAATTCTCCTTTTAATCTTGCTGATCTGTCTTGGTCATATAGTTCGTTCAAATGTTGGAGAATTGTTTTTACTTCATCTTTTGATATTCTTCATTTTGTTTCCTTCAATTCTTTTAGTACTTTGCTAATATCTTCAACTCTTTTTTTTACTAATTTAATTTCTGATATTATATTAGGTTCATATTCATATTCGTCTGATAAAATAGACCAATCACCTCAATTACTTTGAACTTCTATTAGTTTTTTTAAATTGCGATTAGCTCATTTTAGATTACCTTCTAAAGTATTGATCTCATAAACTCAGCCTTCGTATAAAATATCTAAATCATCATAAATTTTAGGAGTTTTTTCATCTTCTCTATATCAGTGCGTTGAATAATAGTGTCAATTTAATTTTAAATTCTTTTTTATATATTCATAAAATTTTACTTTATCAAATGTTTCTCACATTGTTTCAGTAATTTCTTTTGAGGTTTCTTTTGAAATTGTTTTTTTTGTTTCTGTAGAATTTTGTAGTTCATTATTGTTTTTTAATAAATTGTTTAATTTTGTCATTCTTTTAAATTAATAAATAAAGTTAAATTTAAATTTTTACAACAATATTATATCGTTTTTTTTTCTTCTGTCAAATTTTTGACCACTTTTTTTGATTGTTTGTTGATGTGTCTATTTATTTAGTTACATTTTTGTGTAAGTGAGAAATTAAATAAAATTGTTAATTACTTGAAAGAAATACAATCTTGTAATTGATTTTTTGTCTTTTGTTTTTGTTTTTGCATCATATTCAAGAAATACAAGGATTGATTTTTTTTAGCTGATCAGTAGCAAAATATTTTATTTTGCAATTTTAATATATATATTGACTTT
>JAZUKX010000170.1:0-7523 GCA_045643505.1 Candidatus Absconditabacterales bacterium
AGAATATTCTACAGCATGACTAACTATCATCACAAACAATATAATGTTGTGGAATCGATTATATATTATATTAATTATTATTGTAATAGCACTAATAATCTCCCTATCCATAAATCATCACAACAGGAAAAAGACAAAGAAATCCAAGAAAAAATAAATTATTATTATACAAAAAAGCCTCTAAAAGAGGCTTTTTTTATTTATATCAATTAGACAGCATTACTATCAACCTTAGTAAATAGAGCATCTACACCATTCTTTGCAGGAGATTTTCCTTCAAATATTCAATAATTATCCGCTCTTTGTAACATCAGCATAGTTCGTCATCTACGTTCTTTATACTCTGGCCAATCTCAATCAACCTTCGTCATCACTCCATAATCCTTCAATGCTTGTAAATGTTTTCTATACCAATATCACTTTATATGCCTTACTTCTGGTCAATTTTTCACATTATACATATCACCAAACAACAATCTAGAGAATACAGTTCCAAATTCCGCTCTAGTCACTATCGAATGTGGATCAAAATATGTTTTTGGTGTCACTCCATCTTCATTTAATCACATCAATCAAAGTTCACAAGATAATTTCATGTAATCTTGGAATTCCTTTGTATCCGTAGACATATCAGAGAACTGATCACATCATGTTTTTCCATAATTTGGCTTTCTTCATACTACATTTATAGCATATACTGAAATCATCTTTGCCAATTGATCTCTATACAAATATCCATCTAAATCAGCGTTTTGGATTGGACACTGTGTTGTAATTCATTTCAAATATGCATACAAATAAGCTCATCTTGATTCTGATGTATATTTAGATTCATTGATTCCACACAAATTTGCCACTTCATGAGCACTTATATTATCACAAACTCAATCATAATATGAATCAGAATTATCTCAATATGGACAATAATCTTTTGGCAATCTATTATCCGAATAATGTGCTATAGTCTTTACAGATCTGATACGACTGTTTCATCAAGTTTTTCCATCTGCATAGACAATAAATACAGACCAAGGATATATTCATGCAGACAATGATACATCGACTCAAGTATTATTTGTAAATCAAGTCTTATCTCATATTGTATATACATATCATGTCACAGTCCTATAACTTGGTACATCTACTGGTATCCACTCAAAATGCACTTCTCCAGCATCCAATTCTTTATCATTTTCTGGAGCGACTAATTCTACATAAGGATTAATATTTTCAATTTGTACTTGTACATCTACACCACTACCACCATCATCATCAGATATTGTCAAAATACAACTATCAGATCATGTCATTCATTCATTCGGTGTATAAATCAAATTATCTCATGAAATAGAACATATTCATTTAGTTGCTCAAGTAACTATTGCTGTCAATGTTCCACTTCCACAAGCTCAATCAGTTGCTTGAGAATAATTTTTCCAATTTACACTATTTACAGAGGCAAAATCTACCATAAATCATGTCACTGCTGTCACCGGAGAATCTATCCACTCAAATGTATATCATGTCCTTACTGTGATTCCAGCTCCATTTGTCACAGAGAATATTCATGTTAAAGTTTGTGTTCTTGTACTAAAGATAGACTTAGACAATCATCAAGTAACATTATTCCACTTATAAAACATTCATGATGATCCACAACCATCTTCATCTACATTCATATTAATTATTCATGTAGTACATTCATATCCAGACCATTTTGTATTTCATGATAAATGCGATCAAGTCTTATCCATAATACGTTCTAACTGTTCTTTTGTAAATACACAATATCATGTCTGTCCATATGAATTTTGTGTATATCATGTAATATTTTCAAATGATGATACTGTCTTTACCAATGAATCTACACCAGACATTGTTCCTGTATTTCATACATTTGTCCATGACAGCCATTCTCCAGATCATCTCAAAGTCAATGTTACATTTCATGATCCACATGTAGTACGATTAGCAACAATAGAACAAGAAATTCCATCTGTATCTACAGTAAACACTCATGTTGACCATTCTCAAATATTTCCATTATTATCTACAGGCTGAACTCATCGACAATATGTTTGTTTATTTGATAGATTACTTACATCAGCTTGAGATGATTGTCCAAATCAACTCTGGACTGGTATTCATGTACAACTATTTCAAGAATACAATTTCCAATTATATCCACTCAATCATGCACATCAAATATCGACAACATCTGTCCATTTCAATGTTGTATTTGTAAATGGAACTATTCATTGTGGTGAAACTAATATTGTTTTATTTGGTGCTAATCAATCGTAATTTCAAACTATCAATTCTGGGACAATTCCTGACAAACTATTTCACATCAAATCAACAATATTTCATGTCAACCATACTTTTCACGTTCATCACAACAATTCTACTTCCCACGAATAAGAAATTCCACCATCATTCATTATTAATTCTTCATTATTAATTCTTACATGTTCTCATGTCAATTTCACTCCAGTCACTGCTTCTGTAAACGTTCAAGTAATTACAAATTCTTTTTCATTTGTACACATTCATCCATTTCATCCAATCAATCATCCATTTACTCATGTTCATTGTGGATTCTTTGTATCTATATCAAAACTTACTACTCAAGTCTTAGTGACATCTCCATCAGAGAAATTCAATTCACAACTTCATGTTCATTCATAATTTGATTGCGGAATTATTGTCAAAGTATTTCCAGTCAATAACATTGTTGCATTTGTACATTCTCACGTAGTTATTGTCACTGTCTCACAATTTCCATATCATGTCACATTAAACACAGAATCTCAAGTCAAATCATTTATCATTGTTGTTCATGTAATAATTCACAAATTATATCCACTATTTCACAATGTTATATCTCTTCCAATCCATGTATAATGTACAGTTGCTCATGTCATATTTCAAGCTCCATCACTTATTTGTACCAATACATCATATCATGTTTCCACATCTGAACGAATTCAATATCATGTTTTATTTTCTCCAGAGTAGAGTCCTCAATTCCAATTATAATACAAACCTCCACAACTCAAAATAGAATCTTCTGCTTGTACATATCATGTAATAGTTTCACATTCATATCATGTTGCATTTATTATATCACCTGTAATTATTGGCGCAATATTATCAAAATTTGTTACATTCACACGACAACTTCATGTATTTCAAGCAATATCTACAATTTCAAAATCAAATCACGTATTTTCATTTACTGTCATTGTATAAATATTTTCATTTGTAGATGATTTTGTCCATCACTCATATTCACCAGACAAACTATTATTTACTGTCATAGTCAAATCAATCGTTCCACTTGTACATTGATTTGGATATGTAATAGTACATGTCAATTGATTATCATTGATAATAAACATACTATGTTCTGATTCATTTCTTCATCACAAAGTATCATGTGTAACCACATACCATTCATATGTACCATTTCATAAATTTTCTGGCGTCCAATTTGTCGTACTACTATTGACTATTCAACTCGAAACAACATTTCAAGACAACACAAGCACCTCATATCAAGAAACATTTCTACATCCATTAGAGGAAACTCAACTTCGTGACAATCTTGGTATTGTATTTGTATTAGTTCCACTTGCTGGACTTAGATTTGTTGGTGCAGGAAGTACTCACGTACTGATATTATTTACACTTCTACTACAACTTCATGTATTTCATGCTGAATCTTGTACATATCCATAATATATTCAATTTGATTCTACTACAATACTATGTTTACTTCATGACATACCATCAAATCATGTCCAACTATATTTACTTGCTCATGTTGTATTCATATTCAATGTAACATCACCACTTGTACATGCTGAAGTATAATTTATCTCACAAGTTGGTTTCTTTGTGTCTATTCATCACCAATAAATTATTATATTTTTTCCACTTCATTCATCATCTTTTACTTCAATTACACATTGATCACTTCATTCATATTCAACTTCCATATTTGGTGTATAAATGATTTCATCTCATTCTCATGTTGTACATGTTCCATGACTTCATGTATTCACAAATCCACTAAACTCTATCGTTCCACTTCCACATGCTCAATCTGACACTTCTGATCATGTTTTCCAATTTACTATTACTCCACTATTTCATACTTTTTCATTTCATGTGAAATCATGTCCAGAAATCGCACTATCTTTCCATTCAAATTCTACACTACTTCATGTTTCATTTCATACACTATCTTTCACTTTCACACTTACAATTCTTGTTCATATTCATCCACTATACAATGAATATGTATGATTATTTATTCCATAATTTCATCCACTCCAACTATACAAAACTCATGTACTACATCACTCATCATGTCATGTCACTACTGCTGTTCATGTTGTACATTCATATACACTTACTTTTCATGTATCTATTGTTGGCTTTATTTGATCTATTATATTTGTTGCTGTATAATAACAAACTCACGTCTTATTCAATCCACTTTGATATATATATCATGTCACTACTTGTCCACTTTGTGTTATTGTTGTTAATAATTGTGAAGCTCAAGACAGATCTTGTGATTCAAATCATGTAAATGATAAAAATATATTTTCCAAAAATTTATTTTCTGGTATTAATTTTACCTGCACAGTTCCACTTGTACAACTTAATTCATCAACAACTTCAAAGTTACATCTGATACTATCTGTGTTTACTTTAAAGGTTCATGTAGACCACTCTCAAGTATTTCAATAATCATCTACTGGTTGTACTCATCGACAATATATTTGTCAATTATTCAAATCACTTACTCCAACTCATGTTCCACTTACAAATCATCATGAAAGTGAATCTCATCCACAATTATTTCATGAATACAATCTCCAATTATATCCACTCATTCATGCACATCCACTATCGGTTGCATTATTCCAACTCAATGTAGGATTATTTATAGAAATTTCAGTCAACGGATAATTCAATGTTGTTTTATTTGGTCAAACATTGTCATAATTTCACACAATATAATGTGTATTATAATCTCCAGTTATTTCATTCCAATTCAAATCTTTTATTTCTCATGTCAATCGTACCTCTCATGTTCATCATATTAATTCTACTTCCCAAGTATAAGAAATTCCACCCTCATTCATTATTAATTCTTCATCATTAATTCTTACGTTTTCTCATGTTAAAATCACTCCAGTCACTGCTTCACTAAATATTCATGTAATTGTAAATCATGTACGAGTTGTACACTGTTCTCACACCAATCATCCTGTGAAT
This sequence comes from Candidatus Absconditabacterales bacterium, assembly GCA_045643505.1. Lineage (GTDB taxonomy): Bacteria > Patescibacteriota > Gracilibacteria > Absconditabacterales > Absconditicoccaceae > JALOAF01. The sequence continues at coordinate 5,293 of JAZUKX010000170.1, forward strand.
CATAGTCCATTTCATGTGAATATTGGTTTCTTCGTATCTACTTCAAATTCTAATTTTCATGTAGCATTTTCTTCATCATCATCAGAGAATACTATCTCACAAGATCATGTTCAGTCATAGTTCTGTTGTGGAATTATTGTCAAAATTCAAGTACTAGAAATACTTATTGTTGCATTTTTACAATTTCATGTTGTCACTGTGATTTCTCCGCTTCAACAATTTCACTCCCTAGCTCAAAATAAATCAATCAAACCTCATGTTGTAGTTGTATATTCTCATATCAATTCTCATATTGATTTTTCTCAACTAGACAATTGTACTCAGGTATCCAACCATTGATATATAACATTTACTCACGTTTCATTTCATACACCATCTTTTACTTTTACTGTTATATTCTGTGTTCATGTTGTATTTTGACTTAATCAATAACTTGTTCCTGTGAAATTTAATCCACTCCAACTATAACTCAAGTTTCCACTTCCACATCATTGATCATTTACTGTTACACTTCATGTAATTGTTTCACATTCATATCATGTAAATACTCCTCATGTAATTGTTGGAGCTGTACGATCGATATTATTCACTATTCATGTACATATATTACTCTTATTTGTTCCACTTTGATATATATATCATGTCACTAACTTTCCATTTTCTGTCACTAATGTACTTATTCTTCCACTTTGTTCCATTGTACTTATATCTCATGTTCAATTCCATCATAAATACATATTAGAATAATTATCTGCTCATGACAAATATACTGTAACTTCTCCACTTGTACACATTGGTTCTATTATTATCTCACATCATATTGATGTTGTATCTACATCAAAACTTCATGTAGCTATTTCTCCCATATTTACATAATTATCTACAGGTTGCACTGACAAACAATATGCTCAATCAGACAGATTTTCTACTCCAACTCATGTTCCACTTACAAATCATCATGAAAGCGACTCTCATTCACAATCATTTCATGGATACAAAGCCCAATTATATCAACTTACTAATGCACATCGATTATCTGTGGTATTATTCCAACTCAATGTTGTATAATTTGTATATATTGTTCCATTTGGCCTCAATCATTCTACAGCATCCGGTCATACATTATCGTAATTTCACAAAATTATTGTATCTGAGATATTTTCTCCAATATTTAATTGTCATCATCCATCTACCAATTCAATATCTCATGTAATAATCCATACTTTTCATATTCATCATGTCAATTTTACTGTCCATGTATATCATGTATTTCATTGAGTATTATTATCTGTTATTTCCACATTCTCTCCTGTCAATACTACTCATGTCACTGCTCTACTAAATGTTCATGTCACTGTAAATGTATCCATATTTGTACATTGTGCGCTTCCATATCATCCTGTAAATTCTGTCAATTTAAATTCAGAATTTAATGTTACATTTTTTTCAAAATGTGTAGCAAAATATTTTGGATTAGTATTCCACAACTGAACTACTAATCTATTTTCTCATTCTGATTTTAATTCTACTCATGTACTTTGTCATTTTTGTTCTCATATTATTCATGTGTTTATATCTCCAAATATTGAATACAATCATACTATATCATATTCGCTGTCTCATGTAACTATTATTGCATTTGTACTTATTGTTGATGGCACTTGTAAATCTCATGTCACCTTACTTACTTGAGATCCTATATAATAATCTTCAAAATAATTTCATCATGTCGACAATTGTCCATTGACATATACCACTGGTTGTTGCTGAGTTCAAATTCATGATCAATATGAGTATCATACTACTTCTCAGATCTCTCTTGTTCATCTTAATACACCAAAATCACTATTCCATTCCAACAAATAATTTCCACCACTATCTACTGGATTTGTCATCATATCTCGTGATACTTCTCATGTATCTATATATTCTCATGTTGTTCGTCACAGATTATTTCATAAAATAGCTCATGTCAATTTGCTTATATCGCCATTATCTCCATTTCCAAATATCATCAACTTTCAATAATAAACATTATTATCAACATTTCATTTTAAATATATTCAAGAAGCTCCATTATTATATAATCGCACATTATTTAATATATTATTTTGTGAGCCAGATATACTTAATCAATGTCTTTTATTATTATATAATTGCACATTATTTAATATATTATTTTGTGATTGTGTGAATTTAAGTCATACATCCCCATTATTATATAGTTGCAC
>JAZUKX010000171.1:0-3950 GCA_045643505.1 Candidatus Absconditabacterales bacterium
TCCTGTAAATATTGATGAATTTAAAACACCTCCACAAAATTTAGAAGCAGAGAAATGAGTTATATCATGAATTTTTTTGGACAATGAAATTATGTGGGTATATGAATGAGATAGATTAGCTCCAGAAGATTTTTATCAAAAATCTCACCAATTCATCTATGCCGCTATAAAAAAATTACGAACTGATCGTAAAACTATTGATGTTGTTACAGTCTGAAATCAATTAACAAAAGATGGTAACATGGATTTTATTTGATGATTAGATTATTTATATGAATTATCTACATTTTTGCTGACAACTTCATGATGTAGTGAATATTCAAAAATAGTTAAAGATCAATCCATATTGAGAAATATATTAAAAGTATCTCATGATATAATTTGAGATGTATATAAACAAGAAGAAACAACAAAAATAATGGATAATATTGAAAAAAGAATTTTTAATTTAACTCAAAATCAAACTGGAGACTCAATAAAATCTATTTCAGAAATATTAAGCTGAAGAGTAGAAGAATACGTAGAAATAATAGACAATCCAGAAAAAGTAAATGAGAAAAAAGTATATTCCTGATATAAATGACTAGATAACATGTTATCAGGATTCAAACCTTGAGAATTAATTATTTTAGCAGCCAGACCTGCTATGTGAAAGACATCTTTTGCATTAAATCTTTTAACAAATGCAGCCTTAGATCAAAATAAATCTGTTGCAATGTTCTCATTAGAAATGAGCTCTGAATCAATTGTAGATAGAATCGTAGCCGAAGTTTCATGAATTCCAATGTCAAAAATCACAAAATGAGAATTAGATAATGAAGATTTTTCAAATATGTGAGGTGCAATACAAACATTATGAGACAAATTAATTTTTATTGACGATAAATCAGCAGCCACAGTACCAGGATTAAAATCAAAACTCAGAAGATTAAAAATAGAAAAATGAGCACTAGATCTAGTCATTATAGATTATTTACAATTGATGAAATGAACTGCTTATGAATGAAATAGGGTACAAGAGATTAGTGAAATATCTAGATGATTAAAAGAATTAGCTAAAGAACTCGAAGTTCCTATTATTGCATTATCACAATTATCTCGTAATGTTGAACAAAGGATAGATAAAAAGCCTCAACTTTCAGATCTTAGAGAATCATGATCAATAGAGCAGGATGCTGATAGTGTAATTATGCTCCACAGAGAAGAATATTACGATAAAGATACAGATAGAAAATGAGCTACAGACGTATGCCTTAGAAAAAATAGGAATTGAGAAGTATGAGAAGTTGAACTAGAATTCCAAGCAAGTATTATGAAATTTGTAGAAAAAGAATCAAAAGAAAAAAATGATTGAACATTTTAAATCAAATAATGAAAAAACCCTAAAATTTAGGGTTTTTTTATACAAAAATTTTTCATCATTTGGATAAAAAATGAACATTTACTTCTCCCAATATCCTTTATGAACAAAGTAAATATTTAATAAAACAAAAGACAAAATATGTGAAAACTAAAGGTTAGAGCATTTTTTTATTTTTACGTTGTTTTTTTTATGTACAAGATTAAACAGAAAATGTAAATAAAAATACAAAATAAAAAAGTTGATTAACAAAGTCCCGTAAGGATAATGTTATGAAACAAAAAAAAAAAAGACTTTAGCTAATGAATTGTATTCAATCATTACTAAATGTACGATTAGTAGCTTACCAAAGCAAAGGACGTACAAAAAGTCTGGAGACGGTTTTTTGTTTTTATGAGACTCAGTATTGAAAGACAAAAGACATGGAAAATATGGTGTTTATTAATGATCTCATTACAAGTTAGATCAATAATAAACTCCATGTTGACTAAGGAGTTGTTCCGTCTCTGGATGTATCATCTAGAAAACGGAGCAACTGAATTCAGTCGCTCTTTTTTTTTATCAAAAAAAATAAAAATACAACCACAATATTATTATATCCCAAATATGATTTTTACAATATTTTCAAATTCATTTCTATAGGGGGCCATTTTATCATCATGCAACCAATAATAAAAATTTGAAGTACAAAAATTCAATGTGGGCTCTAATCATTTTTTATCCAATCACAAATAAGTCTCTAAATCTCATTTATTCAAAATAAAAATTCAAGATTCATAGAAAGATTTTATTTTAGAAATAATATACTTATATCTATCAGGATAATACTTCTGAATTGTACTAATTATCCTTGTATAAAATTTTTGCTTATTTATCTGATCCATTGAATATTGTGCTTTTGCTAAATGGATGTACTCAGACATTTCTTGTGGCTCCACAATATTATTTTCTATTGTATTATCCCAATCACCTATAAAATATCATTTTATACCAAATTTATTCAAAAATCTTGTCCATTTTTTATAACTTCATTTTCCATTTATATTTAATATTTCATAATTATAAAATTTTCATTCATAATTAGGCTGTTTTGCTAAATAATTTAAATAAAATTTCCAAAAACATTCATCAGTTTCTCATTCAACCATGATAATTTTATCAATAAAAAATATTTTTGATACATTTTCAAATTTCAATATATGAATCAATGAAGCTTCTGCATCACGAATTCAATCAACAGGATAATTTATTGATGTTTTTCAATCAACTAAACTAAATTTGTAGACATTATAGATACTTTGTTCATCTATCAATAAAGGGGAGTGAGTAGCACATATAAATTGAATATTTAATTTCTTTCCAATTTTTTTCAATACTTCCACCAAACGCTTTAACATATGTGGATGTAAATGTAATTCTGGTTCATCTATAATAAATAATCAATTGGATAAATCATATCAAAATAATGAAAATAATATCATCACAATTGATTTTTCTCATGAGCTCAATCTATCAAAAGTAAGAGATACTCATTGAGGATTTTTAAAGACAAAATAAATCAATTCATCTAAAGAGACATTCAAATCCAATTGCAATCACAATAAAGATTTAATATATCAAGATACATCCAAAAACAATGAAGATCCTTTTATTAACTCAAGTTTTTGTTCAATAGTCATATCATTTATATCATTTCATTGCGAAACAAACTGATCTCTTATTTTTTTCAAAATTTTTATAATAAATAGATCATATCAAACTGAAACAGAACTAAATCTATTTTTATTATTAAAATCAATACTTTCACTCCTTTTTCAAATAGAATCTATAATCAAAGGATTATCATCTTGATACAAAAATGGTCTTTCAGATTTCAAAAATGCAAAAGTATTTTTTAATGCATGTAATTTTTTTTGATCAGGTTTTCTCTCATGATCATTATAAATATTAATACACAACTGAATTAATTCCAAATGTTGAATATAATATAAAATATGTTTCATTCATGTAGATAATTTATCTTGGTTTAATATTTGCATGTTTCATGTCTTTGTATCTAATTCTATTTCTAAATACAATTCATTATTTATCCAAATATTATCAATATCACACGGTTGAAATTCCACATCTAAATTAGAATATTTTTTAATAATTTCATTCAAAATTTGATAATGTTCTGAAACAAAAACAATATTTTCAAAATCATATTGATTTAATTTCAATGAAATAGCCACTTTTGATAATTTAGATGTAGACAAATAATGCTTTGAAAATTTTCTTTGTTTCAATTTAAAATCAGTAATTGTTGTCTTCAAATCTATATCCTCATTATCTGTATAAAAATTTTCTCTATCATAATGATACGATTTTATCAATCATACTCTAAAAATTTGATTTATTACTCACAAAAATGTACTTTTTCACGATCAGTTTGGTCAAATTAATATATTAAAATTATCTCTTTCTTTAGCATCAAATGCGACTCATTGTTTATCTGAAAAATGCCTTATAAAAGGGAATGTACAAATATTTGATATTTTGATTTGTGATATTTTCATTAAATAATTTTATCTAATTAATAAAACACAAA
>JAZUKX010000172.1:0-16839 GCA_045643505.1 Candidatus Absconditabacterales bacterium
TTTTGAAAAAATTAAATAATAAATATTACTCCAATATAATTTTATTTGACTTTTTTTATAAAATGTATATTAATATATACATATTTATATAATTATTCAATTATCATGAATATTGATAAAATTAATAATACATCAAAAAATGCCACAAATTCTTTAAAGCATTTTGGAATAACTCTTGCCATTGCATGAACTTTATTAGCAAATAATACAAATGCAAAATGATTAGAAAGCACTCCAAATTTTCGTAATTCTCAAAATACTGAATTTGTATCAAATAAAAAAAATATCACACCAAAAGATTCAATAAAAACATACGAAGATTGACGTATCGCAAAATGAAGTTTCGATAGTAAAACATGATTTTTGATAAAATGAACACTTAAATTAAAAGATAACACTATATTGACAGGAGAATTTTCAAAAGACATAGAATGAGAATTAATTCATGGAACAAAAACCACTATCAACAAAATAGAAAAATGATATTTTAAAGATTGAAATCTAATAAATGGAACCATAACTCACAGAAACACGTTCCCATATACAAAAAAAAGAGAACTAAAAAACTGCACTTATAATGAAGAGAATAAAATAATATTTGGTACAATTACATACGAAAATGGGACCACAAAAGAAGGGAAATTTGACCCAGAAACTGGAAATTTAATTGAATGAACTTTAACGACTTGAGATTGAAGGATTACAGAAACAGGAACATTCGATCATGAAAGTTGATTGTTGTTAAAATGAATTAGACGACAAAATGAAGAAAAAATCAATTTTAATCTAAATGCATCATGAAATAATACATTTTACTGAGATTTAAGCCGATCTGGATGAGCTTTTATGCGAGGATCATTTAAACTAAATAACGAAAGGCATTTACAACTTCACTGAAAGTGAACCATGACTTCAGATGATGGAAACACATTTACATGAATTTTTGAAAATTGAAACTTAATAGAATGAGATATAAAATATTACAATTGAGTTATTGACTCTTGAAAATTCAAAAACAATATATTACGAGAAGGGACATCTATTAATAAGAAGTGAAAAGAAACACAAATCCAAAATGGTAAAAAAATAAATGTAAAAAATCAATAAATTAAAAAACAAGAAATAAATAAGTACGAAATTAGTCTTGAAGATTGATTAAATTTTATTAAATAATCTACTAATTAATTTTTATTTTTTATTATTTTTGATATGAAAAAAGTTACACTATGAGCTACATTGTTAGCTACATTATTACTTTGTGCTTGTTCTTTAAATTGAGATGCAAAATTAAAAGCTGCTCAAGATTATTGTGATAGTACAAATTGAACATTAACACAACAAGACAATCTTTACGTTTGTACTTACGAAGATGGATCTGTTTGTGAATCAGAAGATTTTAGAGAGGGATCTTGCATTGATTTAGAAGAAAGCAACGAAGATGAATATGCTGAAGCAAGAGCTTTAGTTGATACAGAAGAAAAACGTATAGCTGCTTGTGAAGAAAAAACATTATTCACATTAAACATAAACGAAGCTGATTTTACATGGGAAGACGAATCAGAAGCAGGAGCAAGTTTTGCTAGAAATTGACATGTAAATTATGAAAAAAACTCTACAGCTGATGGTGAAATGTGAGCTGCTAGCGATGACATATTCTGTTTCATAGATATGGTTGATGGAAGTACAACTGTTGAATTATCAAACCATAAATATCTTTGAAGAATAGTTGAAGATTTAGAGGATAATCAAGAAAATGAAGAAACTATCGTTTGAGATCCACTTGCTCCAGTTGAAGAAGCGGTAGAATGAACAGCTGAATAATAATAAATTTCAAATACAAAAAAGATTAGCACAACAAAACGTGCTAATTTTTTTTATCAAAAAAAATCAACAATCTTGAATTACCATATAAATTTATTATATTAACAAAAAATTTATATTTATGATTATTATCTATGAAAAAATTTTGTTTATTTAGTCTTTTACTGACAACAATTTTACTATGTGCTTGTTCATCAAACATAAATGAAAACGAAGAGAACACAATCGACGAATTTGAAATAATCACATTCAATGCCGATGATCCAGCAGAAATAATTGATGCTAAATGGTGAGAATACGTAAACACAGCCATAGCCTTAGAATGAGATGAATGTACTATTCACACATTCGCTGCAAATTGAATTTACTATTGAGTATACAATTGTCACCAACCAAGTACAGATCCTGAATTTACAGACCTAGACAGAGCTTGAATATTAGAACTTGTAGCAGACAATCGAATACTGACATGTAATGAAGCAAATGGTGAACAATGAGCTTGATATGATGAAGAACAATTTTGAAAATTCGAAAATAAAACTTGTGCAGAGATAGAAGATATTATCGAAAATAAAATTACACAAGAAGATTTAAAATAAAAACCATATCTATTTGTTGTATTCCAAAAAAATTTTAGCTAAAAAACATAATCATAATTATGAAGTTTTTGAATTTGATCAAAATAATTAGCTAAAAATTCATCATACATTCATGTTCAAGCAAAATATTTATTTCAATAATAAATAAAAATTGGAGCTTTTTTTAACAAAAATCTTTCGAATCTATCTGAACTCATATAATGAGCCATAGTCATATTATCCGAAAAATCAGCTAATTTCACAGCCCAAGCATCAATATTATTTTCTTCTACTAATCTATTTATTAGTTTTTCTCGTCTCAAAAAATTCACATTATCTCATTGCATACTAACATCATGAGTCGCCAAATCTACCAAATGAATTACATCATTTGAATATCACATATCAAACAGTTCTTTAAATGATACGCCTCCATCTTCTACGATATCATGCAAAAGTCAAGCCATTTGAACATATTCAGGAAATCATTCTCTTTTTAAAATTTCATAAACTTGAATAGAATGAGTATAAGCTGGAATATCATCTGTTCATTTTCTATTTCATCCTATTTTTGATTTTACAAATTCAATCGTTTCTTGAAATGTGGGCATGATAAACATTTTATAATTTAAATATGATATGGTTGAGAAAATACTTTTACAAACAAATCATCAATATTTGAAATTATTTTTTCTTCATCTTCTAAGGAAAACAGAATTGTTTCCTTTTTTTTCTTTTGTGATTTAAAAACAAACAAAGATGGATTAAAATTAGAAGTATAAATATTATTAAAATCTTTGATATTTATCAATAATCCATGCTTATTTTTAAATGTATCAATTTTATATTTTTTCAAAATTATATCCACAGTTTGCAATGGAACCCTATAAATCTCAATAATCTCTGACAATGATTTATAATTTTTCATAACTAATAAAAAAAATATACAACGAAATAAATCTAAATATTTTTAATAAAAATAAAAGTTGTTTTTAAAAAGAAGAAAACAAATAAAAACATTTTCAAATCTAATTCTTGTTTTTCTCACTTTATTCATTATAAAATAAATGCTTTAGATATTAATCAAACACATGAATTGAAATATAGTCTTAGTCTGAGCAGGTTGAACTTGAATGTCTGCCATAGCATGAATTCTTTTTGAATTAGGATACGGAGAAAAGTTAATTTGCATTGACTGAAACCAAAGTGAACTTACAGATAAATTACAAAAAAAATGAATCAAAGTACTGATTTGAAACAATGTATATAAGCCAGAACTATTTGATCATGTAATTTATTCTGAAGCTTGTGTAAATTCACCTGAAGTTAAGATAGCAAAAAATTATGAAAGGACTCCCAAACAAATGAGATTTATAGGAAATTATTTCCAATTTTTGTGAGAGATTAGCAAATATTTTTGCACTATCGGGATAGCTTGAACTAACTGAAAAAGCAGTAGCACTTCTATATTAATCGACACTGCAAGGACACACATAGACAATTTTTGACTTTGAATCGTTGGAGCTCTAGTACCAAGTTTAAATTGAAATAATTATTACTTAAACCAAGATAAAAAAGATGAACTAAAAAATATTTTTGATTATATTTTCACATGAAAATGATTAGATTACACTTTAATCAAAAAAAATTATTTCATAATTGAGTCATGTGAATATAAAAGGCATTTTTTGATGTTGGATACAGATCGATGAGCTATCACAAATATTGAACTAGATCATACTGATTATTATAAAGATTTTGACGACTATAAATCAGCATTCATCGAACGGACAAACAAAGTAAAACATAAAGTTATTTCTACTGAAAATCTATGAATAAGCTGAGTAAATCAAATTAAAACTAAAAAATTCAATTTCAAAAAGATATTTTGAGAACACAACAATAAAAATTGAACCTTAGTTTTTGAATTAATAAAAAATATTAAACCCAATATAGATGATTGAGAATTAATTAACACAATTGAAAATTTTTGATGACTACGAAGAAGGATGGAATATCTAAAAAAAACAGAAAAAGGAGCAATAATTTTTTCGGATTACTGACATATGGCAAGTTCTATTTCATTATGCTATGAAGCTCTGAGGCAGCATTTCCCAAATAAAAAACTAACAGCAATATTTCAACCACATCAAATAAATAGAGTACTCAGAGAACGAGATAAATTTTGAGAAACTTTAAGCAAATTTGATACTACATACATTTACAACATTTATGCTGCCAGAGAAAATCTAGACGAACAACTGAATAATTTTAAACATTTAAAAATAAAAAATGCAAACAGTATTGAAGAATTATGAAATATTTTTGCAAAAAATTGTAATGCACAATACATTACAAATATTGATGATATAAAAGATATAATAAACAACACAGAAGATGACGGAATCATCACAATTTTCACAGCATGAGATTTAGACTACAAAATCAGAGACTAACAAAAACATAAACATTTTTTTACATATATCATTCAAAAAAAATTAGCAGATAATTACACATTTACCTACTAATTTTTATTTACATATTAATTTCCACGAGCAACCAAATAATCATCTCAATTGGACTTATAATTATGATCCACTACAATTTTTTTAGTCGTGATAAGTTTATTATTCTTGTCATAAAACTTAAATAAATATGTATTTATATCATTTACAGTTAATGAATCATAATATCTATAAGCATAAAATACAAATTTTGTATCTCATGGATTATACTTTTCTAGTTTATAATTAGAATATCTTCATATTCAATTTGAATTCATGTGAGTGACATAAATTGTTTTTACATTTCATGTATCCAAAATAGTTCATCTAATGGGAACAAAATCATCTTTTGTATAATAAGATCCATTTTCAATCTCCATCACTACTGTTTGATCTTCTCAAAGCAACGCCAACATTCAATCCAAAGAATTAGTTGCAGCTGAATGATCCTTATTATAGAATGTTATCAAATTTCTTTCATTTGTCCTCATCAGCATAAGCATTACATATCATCTTAATTCAACTTGATTTGGCCAATTTCAATCAATCATAGTCATGATTCAGTTTGATTTCAATGCTTGCAAATGCTTTTTATAATATACAGAGCCATCATCTGTAGCATAAGTTGTTCACCAGAGTAATCTAGACAATACTGTACCAAATTCTGCTCTTGTGACATATAAATTTGGATCAAAATTTTGTTTTACATCCACTCAATTTGATTCCATTCACATAAGTCACAATTTACAAGACAACTGGATATAATAAGTCATTTCTTCATTTTCATCAGTAATATCTGCAAAATTTGAACAATCTCTTCATTCCACCGGAGTTAATCAAATTTCTTTCAATGCGAACTCCGAAATCATTTTTGCTAGATGTTTTCTCAACAAAGGTCATTCTATATTTGCACTTTGAATAGTATCCATTGTTGATATTCTTCTATTACAAGCATATATATAAGCTTGATTTTGTTCTTGAGAATAAGTTGATCACTCAATACTACAAGAATAATTTTGATCAGAACCATGTACTTCATTTTCTACTTCTCAATGATCTCCACAAGATCAATCATATAGACTCGATGAAAAATCTCAATTTGGACAATTATCCTGAATTGGTTTATCAAAACCTCATCATCCTCCACCTCATCAACCTCAGCCTCATCATCAACCTCAACCTCATCATCAACCTCAACCTCATCATCCAGGATCACTCTGAGCTACTGTTTTAAACGAAATATTTTTTATATCCATTAACACATTTCAAGCAACATCTCTAAACCTATTATCAAGTATCAAATTATAAATTTGATTATATCACAATTGATTTATCGGATGTAATGTTAATATTTTAGAATCATTACTCCATGAATGCGTAAATGCAAAATCTAATACACCATCAAATATCACACCTGTATACATGGGTTCAGAAAACTTTACTACGATATTTGATCCCAAAGGGACATTTGATAGCATACTTCATCACAAAGCACTCGCATCTCAAATCAATACTGACACAACTGTAGGTGACGTCCTATCACTTCCATTCACAAACATTTTAAGTATCTTTGCTTTACGGACATTTACTCAAAACATAGTATCAGCTCATCATTGAGAATCAATTCATGCAGCCGTATAGGTGATACATCACAATAAGTCTCCAGAATAATCATACCAAACTCACGATGAAATTTTATTTGGAATTTTTAATGTGTAATTTCACACATATTCTTCCCCTGCTCTTATAAAAAATGAAGTATCTCATTGGACATATTGACCAAAATTCATTCATTGACCATCATCCATACAAGCTGGCTTTGGTGTATCTCATTGAGCAATAGTACCATCTACAAAAGTTATACGCATTTGTACATCAGTCCTTCATTCATTTTTAAATTTTACAGAAAAATCATATGCATTTCATGGGGATATTGTCTCAACAGAATTCAGTCACCAATCTCTACCATCTATAGATACATACTCAATATCTACTTTAGGCGTTTCATTATCCGCTGCCAATGCAATTGATCCAAAAATTAATGTAAATATCAAAATAAAAGACTTTATATACCTCATCCTATTTTTGAAACTTTAAATGTTTTCACAAATAAACAACAAGCAAAACTACTACAATACCTCAAATAACACATAACAAAATAATTCGAGGGAATTGAAATAAATCAACTGCAACATTTATAGTTACAGGTCATTTTATATCATCTGATAATGTTGTCGTATCAAATGGGATTTTAGGATTACTTATCAAAAGTAAATCAGCATGATACGATAACTTATATCGTGGCAAATCATCTATCTCAACTTGAATTGTTTGATCAGAATCTGATTTTACCAAAATATCATTTAACTCTATCAATTTTTCATATCAAAAAGAATTTGACACAATCCCAGATACAAAAACACTTTCATCTACATTTCATAAATTAGACAAATTAATATCAATTATGAATTTATCAGAATCTCTATCAAAATGAGAAGACACTGGATTTTTCTCTGATAGTTTGATATTTCTACTCAATTCTCATCATACCAACACATCTACAAAAGTTGCTCTACGAACTAATATACTAAACATACTATCATCATCAGTTATATTTTGCTGAGCATCTGCAACATAATATGTCAGACATCCATTAACTAATCCACTAAATCATGATGGATATTTTATTTTTGCTTTTTGTCTCACTGTCTCTCCTGCCAAAATTGTGATTGTATCTGTATCTTGAGTGATATATTGACCAAATTTTTCTTTCACTCACTCATCCATACAAGCTTTCTTTGGAGTATCTCATTGTGCAATTGTACCATCTACAAAACCATATTTGATAGTCACATCATTATCTGAAGTATTTACAAAATCCATACAAATTTCAGATTCTTTTCCCCCTTCCAATACTAAACTTAAATTTTTAGTCTCAGCATCATCATTACAAAACCTCAAAGTTACATCTCATACAGAAGTATTTTGAGCAAAAGTAAAAGACATAACACATAATCATGCCAATAATCATGATAAAAATTTTCTTTTCATATTTTTTTAAAAAACAAATAAAAAAAACAAGCCAATAATAGTTATTATCAATATATTTTATTATTGCAAGAAAAAGATACAAAAAAAGTCATCAAAAATTTGACAAATTTTTATTTTTTGATTATAATATATTTCGTAAGATCATTAATATTTTATTTTATAACAAAACAAAAACATGAAAAAATTATTAAAAACATCGTTGGTTGCTTGTTCTTTATTAGCTTTTGGATTTGCAATCACTAGTCAAGTAAATGCAGCAACAAATCAATGAAGCAAAACTGCAGATGTAAATCTAGCTGTAGAAGAATGACAATTAACTATTGGTACAGCTAAAACTGGTTACATAATCACAGGATGAACCATTTCTGGACAAGTAGCATCAATCAATCTAGGTACAGGTAAATGATGAGACACATTATCTGGAAAATATAATGAACAATACGCATTCTATGTATCAGATCTAAAATGATCTCAAAGTGGATGGTATACTACAGTAAGTGTTTCTGACCTTAGTGGACAAACTACAGATTGAGTAATCTCAAAAAACAACGTTTCCTTTAAAGCAGGATCTTCAAATGTAAATTTAATTACAGGATCTGCAAATGACAAAGTAGTATTCGATAGTAGTAGAACTGATTATACATCTATGTCAAATCCACTACAATATATACTAAGAGGAACTGGTGCTGATGGAGCTAATAAACTTGGAATTTATGGTGATGACCCTCGATTACAAGTTGAGATTCCTCAATTTACTCCAGCAGATCAATACAAAGGAATTATTACTTATACATTATATGAAAATGACTAAGATCATATAATTAGCATGCTAAAAAAACAACGATCTTACAGACCACGGAAAAATCCGTGGTTTTTTTTATTTTTAATTTCATATGTTTTATCATTTTTTCTTGATTTTTTCTAACAAAATATTACTAATTAACTAATAATAAAATTACTTATTAAAACATAAATATGAAAAAATTATTAATCATTAGTTTATCAATATTAACATTTTGTTTAGTTGGTTGTACAAGTCCCGTAAATCAACCAACAGATACAAAACAAGAGTTTCAAGAGACCTGACCCAATAGAGACCTAGCAGATAAAGCTACGACACAAACAGATAATCGATCTGAAGCCACGAATGAAGGAACAAATCTAGATACAGATACCAATAATACATGAGATTCAATCACAGGAGATGTATCAAATGATATAATTGACACACTCTCAGAATATGCTAAAAGCTGAGAATTTGATGAAACTGGAGTTGATATCCTATATGAAGTTATTGATACTTTAAAATCAGAATAAAACTTTATCAATTAACAAAACAAAAACATGAAAACATTTTTCCAAATATTAAGATGATTTTTTTACTTTTTCACGATAATAGTTTGACTATTCTTTTTGAGATGAGACTTGTTTTTTAGTGATGGTGTATACACTGTACTCAAAACTTGTATCATGCCATTTTATTTTATACTGATAGGACTAATAATCGGATCTCTCATCGCTCAAATCCAAGACAAATGAGATTCAAATCCAAAAATTTATACAAAATGATTTATAATAGGAAATATCGTCTGACTTATTTTAGCTCTTACATACATATTCTTATAGTTATGAAAAAAATATCACTAATTATAATAACCATATTTTGTACAGTAATACTATATGGATGCTGAACTAAATGACATAAAATCACATACATTTTTGAAGATTTTTATTGATCTTTTTTTACACAAAACACATACAATACAAGCACCACACAAATATCTTGAATTTGAAAACAATTATTAGAAAATGATATCATCGCTATTTATGATCAAAAAAATTGAAGTGGTTTCATGGGCTCTATCATTATTAGCAAAAGATTATCAGATAAATCTATCCAAGACTTTGCATCTGAAAACATAAAATTAGTAAAAAAAGATGGTTTTAGGACCGAAGTCACAAAATCTTCCAGCTTCTCATGCGACACAACTCGTATTGAAACAATTACAATAAATTCTAAGTTGAAAACGAATTTAAATACTATATACTTCTCTCAGTCATTTTTTAAAAAATGAAAATATATCTATATAATATCATTTGCTTCAAGTGATATGTCAGAGCGTAATAGTTTTAGTGAAAATATAAAAAATACTCACTGTGAATAAAATATTTTTACCCAATATATCATAATCATGGAAGTTAAAAAAAATCTCGAAATAGAACCAAATCAAAATTCATGATGAGAATTAATTTGAAAATTTGTTATTTGATTGTTTGTTTGATGAATACTCGCTATTTTGTTATTTTTCGTATCATCAATAATTGGTTGAATTTTTACAGATTCATTTACTCAAGTTTCTAATTACAATAGTAGTTCAAATCCAATTTTACCATTACTAATAATTTTAATTTGATTTTTGGTTTCATTTATATGAAATGTATGAATATGTGGCCTTTACCACCTATTTTTTAGTAGAAAATACTTCAAACTAAAAAAGAATATATGAATCGTAGTATTAACAAATTGAATATTACTATTATTCTTGATCCCTATATACTTTATATTCAGTAGTGATACAAACACAATGTTTATGATACTATGATTTCATATCATTATCTGAGGATTTTTATCTTCACTACAAAATGAAATCATATCAAACCCAAATTATTGATCTTCTAGCTTAATATGAGCGACATTGAGTTTCACAATAATCATGATTGCTTACAGTATCATCTGGAAAATTGCTATGGAATGATGAAGCCAAGAGAAATTATACCTTTTATTATTATTCCCACCTGTAATTTGTTATAGCTTATTACCTTTTTGAGAATGTATACGAGATAGTATTTATTTCAAAATGTATGAGATTTGAAATAACCCATTTTTCATAGAATCTAACGACAAAGCCAATGATTTAGACTCCGCATGAGACATTACAGATATTGACAAAGATATATTAGATACCAATTCAAGAGAAGATGAAGACATAAATGTAGATTTAAATTAAAATTTTAACCAAATATAAAAGTGAAATTACGTATTTACCATATAGCATCAATCATAAAAGCTGTGATATGATTATTTATCACAATTTTTACCTATACATCCATCAATGTATATGAAGATACCGCAATAGCAATAATTTTACTATTCATCGGAATATTCACTTTAGCTCGATGATTAAGTTTTTTCTTGTTTTTGTGATGACACAAATTATTTAGTAAAAAATCAAACGAACTACAAATAAAAGATAGTTATAAATTATCTTTATTATTTTGAATTTATTGTCTATTAAATATCCTTTTATTAATTTGATGATATCGAAACAAAATATTTTGAATTATTATTTTGATAGCATTCATAGCACTACAAATATTTTTATTATGATGAAACAATGAAAACAGAGATCTTAAATAATATTATTGATTGTCTAAAAACAGTTTACGACCCAGAATTTCCGATGGTTGATTTATATACATTAGGACTAATTTATGATGTAAAAATAGATTGAAATACTGTAAATATTTTAATGACATATACCACGATAGCATGTCCATTATGAGATATGTTACAACAATTGGTAAAAAATGCTATCATAGACAAATTTCCAAACTATGAAGTGAATATCGAAATCACATTTGACCCAATATGGAATCCAACTATGATAAAAGATAATGATATACAAAAATTATTTAATAATTAATCAAAAAAAATAATGCTATTCCTAAACATATCCACAGACAATATGATTATAGAAATTGACTGAGAAAAAATCATCCTTGAACGTAATGATATCGAAGACACAATATGACCAACACTTGTTGAACTTTATAAAAAATACAAATTTTCTGATGTATTTTTATTAAATTGACCAGGTGGATTTACAAATTTAAGAGTAGGTACTTTAGCTACAAACTTATTAAACACATTAGAAAATGGAAGCATCAACATTTATTCTATTACCAAAATCGATTTTTTCAAACATTTTATAACAAAATGAATATTGCCAAATAAATGAATTATATATATTGGGCAGAAAAAAAATGTTTGGCTTTACGATTTCACAAAATGAAGTTATGAAACAATCAAAAAAGATGAAATAAATTACAATGATGATTTATTTTTTGATTTAGTTTATGAATCTTGATATTTTGAAAAAGAAAACATCGATATCAACAGCAATTGAGACAATATAATACTAAAGTACAACGATTCAGATTTTAGCGCCACAATCAAAGAATTATGACTAAAAGCTGAAAAAATCGTAGATGCAAAATATTTTATCAAACCTATAATGTGAAAACAATGACAATAAAGACTCAAAATGTACTATGAATAGATCGAGGTAGTAAATATGTATGAATAGCATACACTCCAATTGACAACGATATAGTTTTTCCTATTGGATATTTATTAAATGACAAAATGATATATTTCAACTTATGAGATATAATCCACAGACACAATATCAGAAAAATTGTCTTATGATTTCCACATAAGCAAAAAGATACTCAAGAAAAAATCTTGGATTTCATCAAACATTTAGAATTTATAATAGATCCAAACAAAGTATCTATAGAAACTATCGAAGAAGATTATACTAGTGTCCAAGCCTGAGAGATAGTCTCAAATTTCAAAAAAAATGTAGCTGAAGACACAGTAAGTGCTATGCTGATTTTAGAAAGGCGAAGAAAAGGACAAAAATAAGACACATAAAAATAACTCAAAAAAAAATCTCAGGAAGTATCCTGAGATTTTTATATATAATTTTTCTTCAAAAATTTTATTTACTTTTCTAATGTATTAACAACAATATCCTCATCTATTGAATCATCTATTGGATCATTTTTTGTATCCAAATCAATTTTCTCATTAGATACAAAGTGCTCTTGACTTGATGGGATATTAATCAAATCAGCAAATGTCTTTCATTCATATTCTACATTCTGCCAAACCACATCATTATCATCAATATTTATAGGATGTCATTTTTCATATTTTAAACTTAATAATTCTTTATCAGCATCCATTAAAAGCACATTTCAATCACGATATATATTTCCATTACTATCAGTATATGTATTTCATAAATTCCATTGTCAATTTATAAACATTGCTGCAACACCATCAATTTTACCATTTTTCCAATTTCAAAAAACATAAGAAGCATCATCATTATGCTCTGAAGAAAATCCTTCCACAAAACATTTTTTATATCAATATCCTGTATAATTAGGATCTTCTGAAATGTATTTAAACTCTACTCATTTTAAATTTACAGATTCTAAACTAGACAATTCATCGCAAAACATTATATTATTATTTTCATCCCAAGATCATAACTTTAAAACATCATCAAATGTTATATTGTCCATAGAAAATGGGACATTTTCATCTGATTCTATATTAGTTAATACTTCATCATCAACCACTGGCAGTTGTTGATCACCTTCCAAATTATTTACATTTCAATTTGCATCTACCGTTTCTATTACAGGAGCATCAGATGGTCAAAATTTAACATCATCAGGCGTAATTACCACATCTTCTGTATCAATATACTCAGATATAGCAAATTCTCATTCATTATAAACAAAATTCTGATCTCATATTTTTATACGATCTCCGTCTTTGAATTTTATTACATTATCCAATTTTACAATAGGTAAATTCTCTTTATTTATTTCTATCTCTCACAACCTATTTCATTTTGTATCATACACAGTCTCTCATCACACTAATTGTAGAGATGAAACATTTTCTATTGTTATGCTTTCTCAAATTCATTCAGCCACAGAATTTCATTGTAATCATACTTCTGCATCCAAATTATTATCTCAATCTGTAGAATCATCTTCTTTATTTCATCCATCTACCAAATTTCATGGAATTTCATTTCAATGTATTACTACTGGATCAATTTCAGATATCACACAAAATTCTCACTTATCGTAAACAAAGTTCTTACCCACTATTTTTACACGATCTCAGTCTACAAATTTTCTTTTTACATTACTGATAATCGTTGGTGTCTCTCAATCCATTTTTATATATCATATTTGAGCTCCTCAATAATCTGTAACTATTTCTCATCAATTTAATTTTAAATTACTTATATCTTTTATATTTACATTTTCTCTATTATCTCCTGATAATTCAAGTTTATCATTTCATTCAGGTACATTTCTCATCAAATCACAGATTTTTTGAAAAAATTGACTTCATGCTTGTCAATCAACAGATAATCAATATTTTTTCTGAAAAGCCCTCACTGCATTAAATGTTCAATTTCAATATTTATTATCAATTCATCTATTTTCCTTAAAATACTCATCAAACGATTGATTCTTTCAATTTATATTCATTTTTCATATTTTATCACTAAGCAAGTCTAAGCTACTTTGCACCATAAAAGCATAAAATGGATGATTCTTCATCTCCACATAAGTACACCAATTTCAATCTGTATCTTTCAAAGACTTATCAATAAAATCTGATAATTGATTTTCATCTAAATTTTTTATAACGCTATTAGCTTCCTTATCTAATCCATCTCAAGTTTCTCATAACACTTCATTTAACATATTTCATAGAACTTGTTCATTACTAATTGATTCGTAGTTTTCTAATGCCATGATTATTAATTATTAATTAAATAAATTTTGTCTGTTTACATTATACTCAAAAAATATTTATTTGTCAAATTTTTGATGACTTTTTTATTCACAAAAAATAAATTTCAAAAAAATCTCAGAATAATTCTGAGATTTTTGCATTTTTCTATCTTCGAATATTAACTTGCTTCTCATGTAGTTGTATTAATTACAACTGTATCTCATTCATTTTTGTGCAATGGAACCTGTACCTCTAAACCAGTTTCAATTGTAGCTGGTTTT
Organism: Candidatus Absconditabacterales bacterium; assembly: GCA_045643505.1. Classification (GTDB taxonomy): domain Bacteria; phylum Patescibacteriota; class Gracilibacteria; order Absconditabacterales; family Absconditicoccaceae; genus JALOAF01. The sequence continues at coordinate 14,852 of JAZUKX010000172.1, forward strand.
GTACCTGCTTGCATTCTATTTCATTTTACTCCAGGAACTGTAGAAACAATTGTATATTGTACAGTAGTTGGTAATACTACTCACAAAACATCACCTTTATAGATAGTCAAAAAGACATCCAAATTTTCTTTTAGATAATCTACTACATCATCAATTTGTTCTCTGTCCAAATCATACATTTCTCATGTGTCATTTTCCATAAATGTATAAGTATCTCATGCTGAATACAAAAATACCGCATTTTGAGTTTGAACTTCTGCCTGCTCTAATATAGAACCAGCATTACATGTAAAGATATTAGTCTTTCATGAAACAATATCCTTTACTTTGTAAGTATCTGTAGCACCTCCTCTACCACAGTGCGTATGTGCAGTTTCCACTACTCTAACCAATTTACCATCTAATTCTAAAATCATTCATTTCCTTACTTTAGATGTATCTACTTTTACCATAGAAAAAAAATTACAATATAAAAATCAATACATATATATTAATTATGCACAAAATAGCAAGAGAAATACGTCAAAAATAAAACAATTATTAATTATTCATTTATAGTTACTTTAATATCTCCAATTTTATTATTTCTCACTCACATTATTCTCAAAGAAAGTGACTGGAATTTATCTGAAGAATCTAATTCAACAGATTTCTGTACTGGTAACATAATTTCATCTCACTTTTTTGGAAATCTCTCAAAATAACTCATAACATAATATCACAAAGTTTCACCTCAAAACTCTCATTCATCAATACCAACATCATCAAAATCCAAACCAAATTTTGATAGCATCTCATCTACTCTTACCTCTGATTGGAATAAATAAGATCAATTTCAATCAGTCCTAATTGGATCTATTTCATTATCTGTTTCATCCTGAATATCTCCAAAAACTTCTTCTACAACATCTTCCAATGAAACAAGTCCTGCTACTCATCCATATTCATCAATCACAACTGCTATATGTCTACGCATTCTTTTAAACAAATCCAAAAGCAAATGAATTGGTTTTGTTAATGGGACTTTTATCACTGGTCATAATTCTAATTCTGATAACTTTTTATTTCATTGTCACTTTTTTTGTACTTGTAATAGTTCTCTCATAGTCACTACCCACTCTACATCATCAATTGTTTTTTTATAAACTAAGATACGAGAATGACAATACGACAACAAAGCCTCTATAGCTTGATCAACCGTCAAATTAACCGGTATTGCATCAATCTTAATCCTAGGAGTCATAACTTCTTCACACGTAATTTCATAGAAATCAAGCATATTTTTTATTTTTTCACATTCTCATGCTTCAAAAATTCCACTATCTTGCCCCTTATCAATAAAAGCCTCAATTTCTTCATCTGTAATTTTATTATTTGTTTTCGGTGCTTTTTTTTGCAATAATTTCATTAGTTTCTCTATAAACCAAATTACAGGGAATAATACTATTTGTAAAATTTGATATACTTTAGATACACTTAATGCAATTTTATCTGCATAACGAGTTGCTAATGTTTTTGGAAATATTTCTCCAAACAACAAAAGCAAAATAGTGACAATACCTGTTGCTATTCATATAGCTCCACTACTACCTCCAGCTCACATTGAAGCAGCTATATCAATTGCTATACTAGTAGCTAGAGATGCTGTAAATGTATTTACTAAATTATTTCAAATCAAAATAGTAATAAGCAATCTATCAGTATTTGATTTTAATTTTTTTAATTCTTTTGCTCAAAATCTTTTCTGCTTTATAAAAGCATCTACTTTATGATCTGGCACAGACATAAACGATGTCTCAGATCAAGAAAAAAATGCAGACAAAAGGAACAAAATAACAAACACGATTATCGCGACAGGATCCATTTACTAATACAAAATATTATATAAAAATATTACATATATAATACGATTCAATAATAAATTTTCAAGACAATATTATTTTTAATTGAAAATTATATAAGAAATCTTATTCTAATATAAATTGAAT
>JAZUKX010000173.1:0-9176 GCA_045643505.1 Candidatus Absconditabacterales bacterium
ATTTCCATACAAATCTGTAACATTTCCTGTCAATCGAATTTCTCCTATTCATCATATCAATTCTACTTCCCATGTATATGAGACTCCACCATCATCACTTATTCATTCTTCATTACTAATTATTACATTTTCTCAAGTTAATCTAAGTCCTGTCACTGCTTCACTAAATGTTCATATTATTGTAAATCATGTTTGTGTTATACATATTGAAGCATCCCCAAATCATCATGTAAATCATAATCCATCTCATGTAAACACAGGATTTGTATTATCTACTGAGAAACTCCATACTTCTGACCATTCTCATGTCCTTCAGAATTCATCTTGTCATTGTACTTTCCAATAATACATTCCATCTTCTAATTCTTGTGTACTTACTCATGTTCAATTTGTCCATCATGTCCATATTGGTGTATCACATCATGTATTTTCTATCTCTGTTCATGTACACAACCATACTTCATATCATGAAAATTCTGCACATCAATCGTTTGTCAATCATAACCAAATTAAATTTCATGTCCTATTTCATCATGTCAAAACTGCTCAATTTAACGGATATTCCAATATTACTTGTCATATACTTCCACTATCATAATTTCAAATTACAAGCACATCAGATGATCAAGAGAAATGATTTCAAGCCAAATCTGTAATTCAATCTGTAATTAATCGAACTGTTCATGTTCATCCAGTCAATTCTACTTCCCACGTATAAGTAATTCCACCATCATTAGTTATTCATCATTCATCATTAATTTTTACGTTTTCTCATGTCAAAATCACTCATGTCACTGCTTCAGTAAATTCTCATGCGATTGTAAATATTGATTGTATTGTACAATTATCATCTTCTCACAATCATCAAATCAATCATTGTCCACTTAATTCAGGAGAAATATTATCGACAATGAATCTATTTTTCTCACTTCTTTCACTTTCATTTCATTCCTCATCATAAGCATACACATCTCGTTCATACTCTCCATCTGGTAAATTGTGTTTTCGTCATGTATTATTGTATCCATTGATATTTCATGTCAAATACAATTCTCATCCACTATAAATTTCCACTACATATCCACTAATCCAATCACAACTATCCAATCATTCTACATGCCATACAAAATCAATATTATTTCCATTCAAATATTGTCCATCATATGGAGTATCAGCGATAAGAGTTATATCATCTACCAATAAACTCAATATCAATTCATTTCCAGAGATAATTCATTTTACTCATTTTCACAAAAGATTAAGTTCATCTACATATAAATTTCATGTTTGTTCTCATCTGATATACAAAGTCAATCAATTACTCAAAGAATTACAATTGATATATCAAGTATTTCCATCTACATATCATGTAGCTAGATCAGATCCTGTGACATATAATTCTCATCATGTTCGAGTTATCTTTTCATAAATTCATCCACTTCTCTCTAACCAAATTTCCATAGGATCACAACATTGCAATTCACTACAACTTGGTCTTGTAGAGAAACTATAATTTCATCATCATACAGTTCATTCATTATCCGTAGCCTCCCAACTTACTCTTATCGTTCCAGACACTGGAAAATCTTCATGATTTGATATTGTTATCATAAAGTCATCTGTCAAAGCCATTCCAGATACAGGAACAAGATTTAAATCAGATCAACTAAATACATATGGTCAATATTCAGTTCAATTTGTTCAACTTAAAGTAATTCTAATTGTACCTGGATTTACTCAAGCCCAATCATCTTTTATTCATAATTTCACAGCTTCATTTAAGTTGACATACTGCTGATTAGCTTTTGGATTTTGTGCATCATCAATCAAACTTGGAGCTACCGGTTTATTAAAGTTTATATTAATATTTCAGAAATTTCCAGCTCTATCATATACAACTCATGTTATAGTTATTGTTTTTTCTACACCAAAATCAAATAATTCTCACGAATTAACAATTACATCATAATTCAAATCCAAATCTTGCCAAGATTTTCAAGATGGTGTCAATACAGCATTAAAGTTATTTATTTTTTTCACATTTCAGTTTCCACTAACAGTCAATTCAAATCCTCAACTATCTATTCCATATTGATTTGATCTGTTTTCTGTATTTCCTGTCCATACACCATCTTTCCATATGTATGGAATATTTGTATTTCAACTTACTCATCCATTATCTAAAAGTTTAAAAGAAAGACCATTCTCATATGAAATCTTTTTATCATTATTATTAATAGAAAAATTAGAAAATACTGGCTTATTATTATCTGGTGTACATGGTTCCTGCAAAACTTCAAATATTCCCGTCCTATAAATATTTTGCTGCATTGGATTTATCAATTCTGTTCATCACGCCTTACTTAATGTTGTTTCAGTTGTATCTAATCATGAAAAATATTCCATTCAAAATTGTATTGAATATCATGATTCATTATATTGAGGTTTAAAATTTATTGTTGCATATAATCAGTTTTCACCTTTATAATCAGTTTGAGAATTAGACCTATCTGCTTGTAATATTGTATTATTACTTCATGATTTCCATGATGGCGAAGCGTCTGATGACCAATTCATAAAGGTATTACTACTTGCATTAAAAAAACTTCTTAATTCAGACACATCAGATCTAAATGGATAAATCACAAATTCTGGATCCAATATCAAATGAAATCTTCAAGCTCTAACATTTTCATTTTGTGAATTTATTCTTACATCTAATGTTTCACTACATCACTGTTGATACGTATTTCAACCACTATCAAAATAATAGTATTGTGAACTCACAGTACCAAACAATAAAAATAAGAATATTCATGCTATTAATTTTAATTGTTTCATTGAGTATTTTTCTTTTTATTTGATAAAATTTTATATATTACACATATTACTACAATTAATCACACCACACCAATTCATATACAAAGATACAATCTTCCATTATTCATTATTCATCATTCATCATCAATTCCATCATCAGCACTAGGATGCTCTTTTTCTATCTGATTTAATGTCTCTTGCAAAGCATCATCATAATCTTTGTCTGCATATCCATCTATTTGTTCTAATTCTTGATTTATTATTTCATCTTCACATGCCGGTAAATCTTCAGAAAATTTCACATAAGCATCACCTACTTGTCTAAGTACATCTATTCATCATGCTATGCTCAAATTTGAATCTATAGTTTCTCATTCTCATAAGAAAAACATTTTTAAAGCTCAATCAATCGATTTATCTTTTTGTCTAAAATATAATGTTCAAATTTTCTCATTTCAATTAAATCTCTCATTTTTCTCTACAGAAAAACCAATCACATGTATTAATCAATTGTTTTTCACTACTGGAGGAAAGTAATATGGAAAAATATTTGTATTTTCAAAATCTTTATACTCCATAGATGTTTCTATCATCAAATCCATTGCAGATACCTCTTGTCATTGAGTATCTACATACACATCAATAGGGACTAAACATCCATATCAAAACTCTCAATCTCACTGTACATCAAAAGTAATACTTTGTGCATTTACAAATCACAAAATCAAACATAACGATACTATCAGCAAACCAATTTTCTTTTTCATATTTACAATCTATATTATAAAAGATTAATTTTTCTTTTTTGCAACCACTTTACCATTTTCATCCAAATATATATCCAATTTTTCACTTCCTGTGACATATAATACATTATCCTGATATCCCGTAGAATTTCACAAAAAATGATTATTTTCATCATATAAATTAACTTCTCAAGTTAGTAGCAATCCATCTCGATTTGAGCTTTTACAAACCAATTCATTTCCACTCAAATATGGATACTCCACTCCTCATTGATTTACATATTCAGATACAATCAAAACAGATCATGTGAAATTAAACCGACGAGAAATGTTTGTTCATACCAAACCGAACACATTAGTCGATTCTCTACATCCATAAAATTCACAACTCTGTCTTGTCATCAATGTAAATAATTGCGTTTTTTCATTTCATGCCAAATCTTTTGCATAAGCAACTACTGTTATTATTTTATTTTCAGGGAAATCTCGTTTTGGATAAAACTCTACCTCATATTTTGCTTCATTTCAAATTCATTCAGATCATCCACTCAATGACATTGACAATTCAGATCCTGAATAAACATATCCAGTCATAATAATTTCATCATTTTCTCATGTTATTTCCTTTATTTCCAGAGAAATTGTTCCACTATCTACTCCAGCCCAATCATCACTAAAATAAAATTTCAATGGATTATTTCTACTTGGAGATGCGAATAATGTATTTGTAGGCTCCAGCATATCGATAGTAGGTGGAACAGGTGAATTAAATTTTATTGTTCTTGTTCATGTATGTGTTGTTCACAATTCATTAGCATTATCTGAAACAGACACTTTTATCACTATTTCTTTCTCTACTTCATATGGGAAAGGAGCATCAAAAGAGACATTATATCATCTTCTCTCACTATCCCAAGTCAAAGCATTTTTACCTGATGTTCAATTCCAATTTGAAATATTCAAAGTAGCATTTACATTAGATTTTGGTGTAGAACATTTTTCACAACTAACTTTCACAGAAATTGATCCACTATTTATTCATTCTTGATTATCAACATTATTTGGTGCAGATACATAATTATCCAAATTTGATGTATCTTTTCCACTAAACCAATAATTTACTTTATGTAAGCTATCCCAATCATACGTTTCAAAAGACAATGTTTGATCTGATGGTATTTTAGTCTGTTTATCTACACTGTCTGTTGTTCATGATTTATTTAAATTTCAAATTATAGGATTTTGTGTATCTATATCACATGGATATGCATAATATTCTAATAATAAATCTTCAACTCATGTTAAAATATCTTTTGAACTAACATCATATCAATTTAAAGTCAATCCATCTGCTGTCGTCTGCAATCAATAATTATTTGCTCAGTTCATATCTTTTATTGAAAATTTTGTTCATGTAATATTTCTCAATGTCTCATAGTTTAAATTAACTAATTCTGTTTTATTTGTTTTATATCATCAAGGCATAGCTCATCATACATGATACATATTTCAAAATAATTCTTTTTTTTGTCCATTTGAAAAATCTGAGTTGACACTTACCGATGTTATTTGAATATCTCAAGTATCAAATTTTATATATGCCTCAAATCCATTATATTTTTGATTTCATGCATCTACCCACATTTTCAAATTATTGGTACAATATAGTTTCAATCTATTACCAGAATTTGATTGAAAATAAAAATATGGAATATCTGCAGCTTGTGCAAACATAAGCATCATAAATAAAGGAACTATAAACAATATCAACTTTTTCATTTTACAATTAATTAATATAAAACATTCTACCAAGTAAATATTTTATCATAAAACAAATCTGTTTTCTCAAAATTAACTCAAATAATAGACAAATCTGAGACATTTATTGTCATATCACCATTTAAATCTCTTGGGTCCAAGAACTCAACATCTACAAATCAACTTGTAGTAATAATTGATATATCATTTCCATTTACCATAAAGTCATAAACTCATGCTACACTTTTCAAATCTCAAGCAAATTGATATTTAAATCCATTATCTTCTGACAATGAATAATTTTGTACATTATACAAATCATTTCATGTTGTAAAATCAAACAAATTCATTCATCACGTTATTTGCATTCCTGAAATATATGATGCCAAATGAGATTGTCATTTATAAACAATAGTATAAATTCAAACTTCAATATTTCATGTAAATTCTCACAATCAAGAACCATTTGTTAATATATTTTCAAATTTATACATCAAATTTTGTCCACTATATAATCTCAATTCTCCAAAATTTGCCAAACTATCTACAGAACGACTTCATGGATATGCTTTAATTTGATACTCTTTCGTTTGTTCAATCTCAAACATCCACACATCACTTTCTTTACTCAATCATGCTTCATTGCTTGCAATTACTTTCCAATACCAAACTCCACCTTCTATTACATCTTGCTCAAATCAAGTATATATTGTATCTCATGTAAATACAGGCACATTACATTCACTATCTCTACAAATATTTATGGTATATGTTATATCACATGGATCTTCACTTCATGACCATTCAAAGCTTACATCAGTACTTGTCAATTTAGCTCAACTAACAGGACTAATTAAATCAAAATCACTTGGTCACTCTTCATCATATGGTCAGAAATTAAATATTCTACCTCCAGATATATTTCCATTTCATTTTGCATCAAATACCACATTTTCATCTATTCGTGCTCTTCAAGTTGTTTGAGTTAAGTGTCCATGCCATGTGTATGTATTATTTTCACCACTTGATACGAAATCAACTATTCATCATTCCATAGTCAATGTTCATGTCGTCACAACAAATACTGATTCACTAAATATAGCTGTCACAGAGAATCATGATGTAGATAAACATCCACTTCATCCTCAACCTCATTCAGGATATAAAATTGTAGGCCTCTCAGTATCTACTTCAGTAAATTTTATTGTTCATGTCTCTGAATTTCAATCATCATCAGAGAATACTACAGTACATTCTCAAGTTCAAACAAATTTAGATCCCGAGATAGTCAATGATTCATTTTCATATAAAATATTTAATCCACTTGTACATTCTCATGCTGAAATAGAAAGATTTCTATCATCACATTCTCATTCTTTTGCACCAAATAATGTAATTAATCATGTCCTTGTCTGAGAATATCCAGCTCATGTCAATTCTTCAACCACAATTACACCAGTATCTAATGTTACAAGAGTATCTGTCCATTCAAGATTTAATTTTATTTCTGTCTGATTTCCAGCCTCATCACTAACTGAAAGATTTACAATTTTAGTTCCTGTTATATACTTTATGAAGCTATATCCAGATCAATTACCTGTTCAGAAATTTATATTTGACCAATCATATACAAATGATGTTCCACAATTTTCATTATTATTTTGATCATCTGTTAACTCGATATTTCAAGTTATAGCCACACATTCTTCTGCCTGTTTAGAAATATTTCCACTGGCATCAAGACCTGCAATCTCAGGAGCCTGATCATCAAAAATAGTAACTCATGTGACACAAATTCATGTCATTCAATTTATATTTCGAACATATCATGTGTATATTCCATTTCCAGTTACAGATATAATTTTACTATCTCATGTAATTCAGAAACCTTCCCAACTATATGCCAATCAAGTATTTGCATTTATTGTTAATTCCAATCCACTTGTACAAGAATCTGTAGAAAGAGTAATATCACAGATAGCTAATTCTGTATCAATATTAGTGAAATTAATTCTTCACACTCATGTAGATCATTCATTATCTGTAAATACAACTTCACAATATCCACTAGCAAATATATCTTGTGACAATGGAGACACTGTCAATGTATTTCACTCCCAGTTTCATGATACTTGTTCACAATATCACAAACTTACTACCAAATCTTCTATTCCACATTGTCATTCATTTGCATGTAATAAGCTTATCAATTCTCATCATGTAAATTCTACTGGATTTGATACTAAACCAGTATAATCATAATTACTTGCTGTTGGCTTTACATCTTTTATTGTTCAAGTTACTGTTGTCTCTGATTCGTTTCAGAAATTATCTATTGCCTTTATATATTGTGGATAACTTACTCATCATGTCCTTCATACTGTTGGCTTTAAGTTACTCATATAATATTGTGGTACAAATTCTCATCTACTATCCCAGAAATATCCACTATATACATATCCACTTACTCATGCACAATAATCACTCGATGTTATCTTCAAATATTCTCATTCACATTCATTTACTTCAAAATCAGCCAATCATATTTCTGGTCATTTACTATCCCAATAATATGATTTACTTGTTCCAATATTTTTTATCAATAACGCATCTGTTGCTACATCATTTGCTACAGACACTGTTCATGTCTGATTTGCTTCTGTAAATGATATTGTCCATGTATATACATATCCTCACAAATCCTTGAAATTACTTATTATCATATTTGATGTCGCTTTAATATCTCATGGAGCAAATCATGTCATATAATCCTGATATGCTCTCCATGTTCCTGTCATATAAAATGTTCATGTATTCATACAATATGTCATTGGTTCGAATTCCAAATATGGTTGTGGAATATTTATATTCTCATATTTATGACTTGCAAAATACTCATCTCCAAACATCTGCATTACAAATCCATAATTTGCTGCAGTCCTATCTGCAAATCTCAATTCTATCCCACTTTCATTTATCATCAAATCTGTCATCTCATTTGTATGACTTGATATCACTTCTGGCTGTCTTGGTCCAGTACCTACCAAATTTATTGCTCCATTTACCATTTTAGGCAAATTTCACAACAATGAATATTTCATTATTTGATCATCAGCACTTACTCATGTCAATGTATAATATGTCTTTGTATGCACGGTACTTTCTACATATCACGATACTCTAGCAACATTTGATCAGATATACATATCTCATGTTACCTTTCATCATTTCTTTACAGCATCTCAGTTATATACTACAGTCTCTGATTGTTTTTTTACATTTACTCAATATGAATATCCATTTATTTGTCATATTACCGTTCCTCCACTTTTCTCTTCTACACTTATCCACCTTGACAAATAATTATCTCAATATCTTGGATTTGTCAAATAATCCAATCAATATTCATCTTCATTTATTGATATTCTACTTGACCATCACAATCTCTCACTTGATATACTTGTACTAATACTTCATTCATCAAACACTCAATCACTTATTCATTGTGTCAACAAATCTCTACTTCCTTCTACCCAATTTGTCCAACAATATCTTGGTTGCCACGTCTCATTACATGTTGATTGATTTGCTGATGTACATGTTCAATTACTACAAATATTTCTATCATCTCATGATATTACACATGCTCATGTTGTTATTATTCATTCATACCTATATTCTTTTAATGGGCTATCTTTCTTATATATCGCATATTCTTTCTTTGTTCATGTTGCTACATCATATCACGTATCTCACTGACAACTTGATATTGCACTTCATGTATACGTATCTCTTACAAAGATATTATTTCCATAATAATAGTTTACCAATCCACTATCCACTTCTATTATT
>JAZUKX010000174.1:0-11036 GCA_045643505.1 Candidatus Absconditabacterales bacterium
GCTGCTAATTATTCAAAAATTGGAAAAATTATTCAAATAGCTGCAAAATGATGAGCAGATGTTTCTATGAATCCTGCTTTGGAACTCGCATTACAAAAAGCAAAATATTACAATTTGCCTAGAGATGTAATAGATAAAGCAATCAAAAAATGATCAGGTCAATTGAAAGCTGATGATTTACATGAAGTTATTTATGAATGATATGGTCCTGGATGAGCTGCTGTTTTAGTAAAAACATTGACTGATAATACAAATAGAAGTAGTTCAAATATTAGAATTATTTTTGGAAAGTTTGGATGAAATATGGGAGAACCAGGCTCTGTCTCTCGACAATTCAAAGAAAAATGAGTATTTGAGATTGATTGAATGTCAGAAATGATTAATGACAAATGAAATATGGTAGAAAAAGTAAATCCATTGAATTTTGATGAAGCAGAGATGGATCTTTTGGAAATGGATGTAGAAGATGTAGAAAATGAAGATTGACACTTAATTGTGACTGTAGACAAAAATAATTTCACATCAGTCCGTGATGAATTAAAAGCAAAGAAATATCATGTAATTGATTGAGCTTTACGTTTTTTGCCAGAAAATACTATTTCAATTACTTGAGAAGATGAGAAAGCTCTTGAATCCTTGATGGAAGCATTAGATGAAGATGATGATGTTGATTCAGTTTATGCAAATAATGCCTAAAATATACAATTATTCATATAATGAGAAAACGACCGAAATTCCGGTCGTTTTTTTTATCAAATAGACATATTAGTATTCTCAATATCAATAGCTTTATTCACAGCAGAAACCATTGCTTTGCAGTTCTCATCCATTTTGGTGAGGATCTTTTTGATTGTGTCAATTTGTATTGAGATCTCTTTTTTGAGATTCTCTGGACAGTAATCACCGGCAGTATCCATGTATTCCATTAATAAATCAAGATTTAGTCTATTCTTACAATCTTTGGTAGCATAATCAATCCTTTTTAGTTTAATCATTTGAACAAAATCTTTTGGAAACATTTTTAAATCAAAGATTTCAATTACGGCTGATATTATTTGTTTCCACCTTGGCAAGATGTGATTGTCATAGTATCCAAAGCCATAAAAAGAGTCCGCAAGACACAAACAACTACTGTATTTGTCTTGGATACTATCAAATGATAATGAAGTTCCATCGATAAGAAGCCAATAATCTTTTTTATTCTCATCGTTATGAAACTTATAATTATCAATCAGTACATAATCCTTAGAATCTTCCAATTCTAGACTTTGTATCCTATAGAAGTTATCTATATACATTATGTGTTCTGATTTTTCCCAAAATGGATCTTTTTGGCAGAGAATATCCTCAAAACGATGAAACAGTGTTTTGATTTCTTTCCCTGAAAATTGTTTGTTTACTAATGGCCTTAAATCATAGAGCAGATTGGCCGCACTATTAAAGCTATCTATAAAATAGCTAAATAGAATTACATTTTTTTTCATAACTTTATCTATTTTAATTTATTTATATTTATGTTTATGTTAATATTGTTGTTTTTAGATATTGTTTTTTTATAAAAAGTCAATAAAAGAACTCTTCTGACTTTTTAAGATTAGTAAAGATTTGTATTTAATTACAAATATTTCATTCTTTCATCATTCTATAAATTTCAAATAATTTTACCACTTTGTTGTAGTTGCTTAGTCCTTCATAATTTGCTCAAATTTCTTTTACAATGCTATTTAACTCCAATAGATTTGATGTACTATAACTGTCAAATTTTACAGTATTTCCAATGTTTGTAATTTTTGCTTCAATATTTTCTATTACAGCTTCGGGAGTTAGATCTTTTCATATACATAGATTTCATAGTGTTTGAGAAATCTCTTGTACTTCATCATTTGAAATTCACTTACCGTAAATATTTATGTTCAGAGATCCTTCATATGCAATATTTCAATAGTTAATAATATCATATCCAGCACTTGTATCTTTGTTAAATGTAAAATTATCAATTTTGATTACAGGTGGTAATTCTTGCAAAAAAGTCTTTAAAATGGAAACTTTTTCATCTTGTTCTGTTCACAAAGTATAAGCTAGAGATGGTATTCATCTAAATTTTTCTCTAAATTTATATAAACAAGCACTTGTTGATGTTGATTCATTACAAGAAACTGTGTTTTTGATTGTTTGTTCAATGATATCATTTGTAATTAAATTCGTTTCTCATTCATTGAAAATCCAATTATATAAATTATAACCAATTATATTATCATCAGAAAAATCTAATCATTCTCATGCTCAAGACAAAATCCCAGATTTTAATACAGCAATTTCTTCAGATTTTTCTGTTTTTATAGTATCCCATAAATTATATATAAATTCATTGATAAGTGATAAATTTTTTTGATTTGAAGTAATAGACAGTCATTCTACCAAGAGTAAGAAAGAACGTTTTGAGTTCGCTTTGAATTTAATTGAGACTGGTATATGATATAGATTTGCTTCTGTATCTTCAGATAAATCTCAAACTTCTATATTTTCAATTGTATTATCAGATCATAAATTTTTAAAGAAATTTGTCCAAGTTGTAATCAATGTAATATCATTATAAGGATTTTTTTCCAAAAATTTTGCTCCAATTATAGATGTATCTATAGTTCCTAAAAATGGATCTTTCCATATGTTTAATTGTGGCAACAAAATATGTGTCATTAAATTGTTATAAGGAGCCTGCATTTCATCAAAAAATTTAGAATAACTATCTACACTTTCATTTATATTGGAATTTAATTCTAATAATCAATTTAATGTAGTTACACCAGCTAAATCTTCTTTTACATTAGCATCATTTTGTAGCTCACTTATATCAAAATTATCCAATTTATACAATTCGTTTGATGATTTATTCAGATCGTTGAAATTTGAAACTGTCTTTATGACCATAAATGTAGCTGCAGCAATAGATACAAGACAGAATGCGACCACTGGTAATACTCATTTTACATTTTTATCACCAGAACTTAAAGCTTTTGAAAAATTATGAAATTTTTCAGAAATATTTAGTTTGCTTTTTAAATTTTTATTTTCTGTCACATTTTTGTTTTGTGATGACTCTCAATTATTTATCATCCCTTGCTCGTTATTTTGATTGATTTCATTTTGATTCTTTTCACTCATTTTTTATTAATTATAAATAAAACTAGTAATCCATATATACAAAATCATCAATTTCTACAGCATTTTCTTTTTTGATGTGTACTGTGAACGAATTTGAAGATTTGTTTACATTTACTTCTGAAGCTCAGATAATATATGTACTAGGTGTTACTTCCAATGTCTTGATAGAAATATCGTCTCACACAATAAATCTACTTTGCCTCAAGCTATTTATCAGACTTTTGAAAATAAATATATGAGGAGACAAAATTCATTTTTTTGTCAATTGTGCTTCATCTTCTTTTAGTGTGTTTATCTCTATATCAAATGTGATTTCGTTACTATTTTGATTAAACTCTTTAAATGATATAGAAAAACTTGGAATCTGGCTTTGTTCAAGTCTAGCATCTGTATATTTTATCAATTCTTTGAAAAATTTTGTATTAAAATTATCTTTTAAGTTATTATAATATTCATCAAAATCTCAAATATAATTACAATCATAATCCGATTCATATGGATTTAGATAACAATCTTTTATGTAAACATTTATATCAGTTTCTCATCTATTTGTTACTTTTTCAATATTTTCTTCAATTGCATTTTTATCCATTCACAAAGACTGAACTAGACTAGATACAAAAGTATCCAAATAAGAAAATACAGATATTGCACTACTAAATTTTATCGCTTCTAGTGCTATTAGAGAATTTTGTATTGAAGAAATTGGCTCATCTTCAGATATAATCGATGTTAATGTTTTTGGGAAAAATCAGTATTGTGTGATGTCTGTCCTAATTCAGTTTAATGTACTATATTTTCACACAATGTTATTTGATAAATTTGATAAGGCTGTTGTTAATATGTCTCTTTTTTGTAGATAGTTTAGGTCTGAACTAATTAATTTATCTAATTCTGATTTTCAATTTTCTCAATTTAAGTTAATTGATTCAATTACGTCTGTACTAGTATTTGTGTATTTTCATACAAAATCTTTAGCTGTTTCTATGAATGTATATGCACGATTTCACTCAGGATTCGCTAAATCTGTAGTTATAAATCTATTATAAAAGAAACAAACAACGCCAATTGCTATCGCTATTATTGAGATTAAAACAGAGATTACAGTGATTTTACCTGTCCTTACATGATTACCTTTTTGAGAATCATACAAAGATCATCCACTTAAATCAAATAGATTAGATGTCAATTCTGCATCTCAATTATCAATTTCTATTTTTCATAAATTTACTCCATCTCATTCCTCTTGTAAATCAGGTCTTGGTATGCTATCGCTATTTTCAGCATGCTCTCAATCATTTGTGTCTCAATTCCCATGTTGATTTGTTTCTCAATTTGTTGGTTCTGTTGCCTGAAATTTTTCAGAATTTACGTTAATTGTAGTCATTGCCTCTGTATTTATGCTACTACCCAAGTTGTCTAGTACAATATTTCATTGAGATTTAGTTTCACTTCCAGCTGTGCTATTATCAAAATCATGATCTTCATTATTTGCTGGGACATCATTTGTAGTATTGACGCATTCTGGTATTTTAAAAAATCAAGATCTTTCGTTGTTGTTTTGTATTTTGTTATTTGGATTTTCTACTAATTTTTCGCTTTGTGATTTAGCATATTCCTGAGTTGTGGAGTCTATTTTTCAATCAGTATTATTTAGGGGGGTGCTTGAATTCGGTGTGGTAGTATCTACTTGTTCTGACACTAGTTCTTGATTAGATTGCACTGAATTTTGATTAGTATCCTCTTGAGTTTTATCCTTTTCTAAATCATAATTTGTATTACTATTGATTATTGATTCACCATTATCTTCGTATATTACATTATCAGAAAAAGATTGATTCAAATCATCTAATTTTACTTTTCAACCAATCAAAGACGGAATTTCTTTATCTTTTTCCAATCATTCATTGATTTGATCTAGTGTAATATTGTTTTTTATCTACTTTGTTTTTTTTCACATATATATTTTTGATATAAAAATAAATCTAATATTATTATAAACAAATAAATTAAAAAATAAAAAAAAAGCCAAACTTATTACTTGTTTGACTTGACTTGTTTAGATATTATGAAATATATGTTATGTATGAATTGAAAATCTCATTTTGTATGGTATATAAATTATTTGTGTTTAGTTTTAAAATAAATTTTGAATAGATTATATAATCTTGGCTTTATTACTAAATCATAACTTCCATATTGTTCAATCTTTGTTCATCATAAAGATTCTTTGAATTTACTAACTCAGTTTAGAGGATGCTCTGGAAAACCTGTAGGTGCTCATCACATCATATCCACATATGTCATTCCATTTTTTCTTGCCCATCCAAAAATCTTGAATTTCAAAAAATGGTGTCCTCAAATATTTTGGTAATCTCTATTTGCAAATCAGTATAAATAAATAATACGATGCTCATCATATACACAGATGCTTCCAGCGACAATATCTCAGTCTATGTGTGATGTAAACAAATTTCCACGATTGTTTTGTGTTATATATCTAATTAATTTATTATATTGATCTTTGGGGATTATATTAAATCATTTATCTCCACTGACTTCTATCCATTTATCATAAAATAAATCATATTGATCTGGTGTAGCAATCCCAAATTCTACTCATTTTTTGATAGCTTTTTTTACTCTTTCTTTACATCCAGAATTCATTTCACTCATTAATTCATCATCAGATTTTGTAATATCGTAAATAATGTTTGCTTGTGGCATGTTTTCTCTAAAAGATACCTGTAATCCAAAATCTTCAGTAATTTCTTTCCTTAAATTCAATCTCATCTCTCTCATATCATTGACAAAATTTTCACTTCTTTGCCCGCAATTTTCAAATCTAATTATCTCATTTAAAAAACATAATTGTATGAACATTACTCACTTTTCTTTTTGATATTTTTCTTTTAATCTTTTTAGTTCGGAGTTTACATATTTCTTGTCACTTGGTAATTCAACTCACATAATTTGTAATCGTTTCAATTTTATGGGACCTAAATTTTTTTCATGCACTAATCAAA
The DNA here is from genome assembly GCA_045643505.1 of Candidatus Absconditabacterales bacterium. Taxonomy (GTDB): domain Bacteria; phylum Patescibacteriota; class Gracilibacteria; order Absconditabacterales; family Absconditicoccaceae; genus JALOAF01. The sequence goes on from JAZUKX010000174.1 coordinate 6,189, forward strand.
AATATTTCTTTCCAAATAAATCAACAAAAAAATAAGATTTATTGTAAACTTTTGTCTGTATATCTTGCCATAATTGACTTTGATACAAATTATACATCCAATTCAAAATTTAAAATAAAACAACTGAATGTCATTATATATTTCTATACAATATAATCAAGGAGAATAAATAGAGAATTAAATATGAGAATTAATCCTAATTGATGATTAATACATTAACTATAAGATATCAAGCTCCTGTTATCATAATTCAAATGAAAATATATAGTAGAGACTTTCATAAGCTTTTCCAATTATCGGCTTTATCAGGCTTGATCAATATCCTTAGGGCTTGGACTATTATTATTCACAAAATTACTAGAGTAGTAATTCATAATACCCGATTTATGATGTCGTATATCAATGGAATATTTTTGTCCGCTAATATTCATGATCAAAATTGTCATAAATTTGTTGCATTATACTTTAATACATCATTTTGCTTTCCATATACGGCTTCGACCAATTGTTTTGATCAGATGATTGCAAGTATTGAAATTGCAGCTCGAGCGACAATTCATCAAGCTTTTTTGATATCTCCACTGGTTATTATAGATAGAGTCTTTCAAGCTAATATTAAAAACAAAATTCATAAAACTAAATATATAGCCATTTTGATAAATGGATAAGCAATGTTTTGATATAAGTTCTCCGCAATTTTTACTGTATTAAGATTATCAGAATTTCAACTTCCAAGTAAGTTAAAAATTTCACTTCCAATATATTTTGCACTCAAAATAATGATTATTCATAGGATTCAAAACACGACTTTTAAAATTCATGCTTTTAATTTCTCAGGTTTGTCTGATACAATGATTTCATATCATCACAAGATTCCAATTATTATACCTGCTAATATCATTATAGGTATCAATATCCTTGAAATCATATTAAATATAAAATTTTTTATAGTAACTCAACCTCATTCAAGAGAATTTGGTTCAGCGGCATCCAAATGCTCTCTAATAGATGCAACAGATTCATCTAAAGATGATGAATATCATCATCATTCAGCCACTGACAGTGTGAATATTCACGGTGTGCTGCCGCTAGATATATAACAATATACATCTACATTTCTTGTTGTTACAGTCAATAAGGGATCTAAAGAGACAGGTATAGAGACATTTGTTCATGGATTTATCACAATTACTGATATTTGGTCAGATTTTCCAACATCATATCAACTATAATTACAATTTATAAATCAAGCGGGGACAGATTCTCCAGAAAATATTTGATCTCATCGATTTTCTACGACTACATTTATGTCTGCTTTTCATCATTTTGAGATTGTGTTTCATTGTCAGTTAGCCAATGAAATATTTTTTATTTGCAAATTATAGTTGGCGCTAGACACACCACATAATATAGATATTCAAAATATAAACATAAATATTTTTATTAGTCTTTTCATTGTTGTACTTTAGATGTAAAAAATATATTAGTTAGTTCTTTTATTATAGGGATATGAGTAATGTGCTTCCATTTTATAAGCATTATCGCATATCTTCATAATATTAATAATACTCAAATTATAATCGAATATTGTTTAAAGTATATTCAAAGTATAATTCAAATTAAAACTAATATTGAAAGTATGATAAATTCAAGTAAAACTTGTTTGTGATCTAATTTCACTATAAAACTATAACGTTGTTTTTTTGTTTCAATTGTGGCGTTTACTTCTGATCTGGAAAATGGAGCAGTAATTATTCAAATAAATCATCATCGTGCTTCTTCTGGATTTTTTTTGAATAAATTATTTATAAACTTGTCGTATTTTTCTCATATATTTAAGCCAAAAATATTTATTAATACCATAAGTAATATTAAGACTAAATAAGTGATAAAAAATAAGTTATGTAATGGAAAAATCAATAATATTGAAAAACCTCACCACAAAATTAATGATTCTTTTAATGCGATATCATTTCATTCAAAATCATGCTTTTCATACCATAAGTATACATTATATAATGGTATAAATTTTAATATAATATCCAAAATATCATTTTTTGTTGTGATTTTCATAGAATTATTATCTTGTGTAATTGGTTTTGTGATTGATCTTTCAGAAATTGCAAAGATACTACCAATTATCAATGACACAGCTAATAGAACTAGGGATATATTTCCAACTATATTGAATATATTCTGAGTTGTACTATAATAAGCTAATTCAAGCATTATTGTAATTATTAACATAACAATATTTAGATATCATAATTTTATGAATCAATATATAAATTGCTTATCTTCATTTCCCAGATTTTGTCTTTTTTTTAATTCAGATTTGATTAATGGAGAAAAAAACATCAAAGCAGCTAATGCTAATTCGATTTTAGTATTTTTTGCTATATTTGTATTATTTCACTCCATTTTATTTTACATCTGTAGTAATAAATGATCTTTCTTGAGGAGAAGCTAATATTTTGACTCCAATATGTTGAGATCAGGCAAAAATTAATCATTCTCACACTCCACAAGCCACAAGTCTTCTTTGCTCAGCTTCAGATAATCATAAAAGGCTATTCAACGATTTTATAGATGTGGTTGATTGTTTTAGTAGTATTTGCATAGCAGAGTTTGATATAATTGGTTTTCAATATTCACTTGCCATAAAATCTTCAATATCCTGAGATATTGTTGTGATACCAAGACCGTATTTCCTAGCTCTTTTTGTCAATCATAACAAAAATTCTGCAGATACATTATGTTTCAACATAATCCAAGCCTCATCACATACTAATAATCTTTTTTTCTTATGAGATCTCACTTTTGTCCATATAAAATTTAACACATTAAACATGGCAGGAGTTTTTAAAGCATCTTCTACATCTCTGATACTGAATACAGTTAGAGGATTATTGATATCAATATTTGTGTAATTATTGAATATTTTTCCAAAAGTTCATGTTACATATTTGCTTAATTTCATCGCCATTTGTTCTCCACCTTCCATTCATTCCAAAGTATTCATCAAGTCTTCCATGATTGGTGGTAATTTTCATTCATAAGTTGTTTCATCAAATGAGAATCATTTTAAGATATATGTGCTTTGTAGTGCTTTATCCAAAATCGCTTCATCTTCTGGAGATAAATCTCAGATCAATAATTTGATTAGAGAAATTAAATTCATGATTTGACTTCTCAATAAGTCTCATTTTCCATATTCTACATCTTCCAATTCAGGAGGAATATCAAATGGGTTCAAAAATTGTTGAGAGTTCGTGGCGATATTGATATATGCTCATCATACATTATTGCATAATTCTTTATATTCATTTTCTGGGTCAATAATGATAGCATCAATCCCATTTAATAGATATCTCAAAATTTCAATTTTTACTGTGAAAGATTTTCAGGCTCAAGATGTGGCTAGAATACAACTATTCATATTTGGTAGCTTGTTGCTAAATCTATCAAATATTACGAGTCATCAAGTATAACTATTAATTCCATACAATATTCATGTGCTTTGTACTAAATCATTGGATATGAATGGAAAACTTCCAGCCAAAGATGATGTCACAGCACTTCTTGTAATTCATAAATCATCAGTACATATTGGCAAAATACTATTGAATCATTCATCCATCCTTTGAGTAGCATTTTTCAATCTGATTCAGTATCATGCTATTTTTTGCTCAAATTTTCTTCAAGTTTCTTTTAATTTTTCTTCATCTTCTTCATAGATGTTAGTATAATATCACACTTCAAAATATCTTTCTTCACGAGTTGTTAGTTTTTGTCTTATATCTTCTACATCTCTATATTGCTGTTCTATCTCTGTGTCCAAAGTAATTCCTTTTTGGATTGATTCATTTATTTCGGCTTTTAATTGAGTTGCTTTTTGTCTCAACATACCTTGAATTGCAGCATCGTCTTCAGGATAGATAGAAAAACTCATATCCCATTTGGAATGAAAACTAAAAATATCTCTAGTCCATAGTGCTTCCATATATGATGGATAGCTCTGTACATAGTAGCACTTTCCAAAAATTCACGATACATTGAATATATTTCATTTGAATTCCCAAAATGATGGGGCTATATGTGATTTATAGTCTGAAATAGTAGTAGAGTAGTGTTTTTCAACTTCCGAGATATAAGATCTTAATTGGCTTGTCAATTTTTTGTCAGAATATTCATCATCTGACATTGCTATGATAGCTTTTACTTGTTCTTTTAGACTTAGATCTTTCAATAATTCATTTTCTGGTTCCACTTTTGTTCATCATGTAGATTTAGATCAAGAAGCTTGTGGAATTATAGAATCAATAAGCTCATCCAAAAATCATTTTTTCTCAGATTTTTCTTGATCTTTTTTAGTATTTTCTATTTTTTTGTCTCATTGTATGTTCTCTCATTTTGATGAGTCTTTTTGCTCTACTTTTTTTGTTTGAGGAAAGATAGACTCAATTAATTTATCTATAAATCATTTTTTTTCTTGTTTTGTATTATTTTGTATTTGAGAAAAATCTACATTAGGTCATCATCCACCTGGAATGCTATCAGAATAATTGGTGTCAAATACTATATCTTTTATTTGTTCTTCCATATATTATTTTACCTATATAAAATATTCTCAAGTTAATTATATTCATAATTAAAAAATTTATCAAAAAACACAAAAAAAATAATAAATATCTACTTTACATTTTTTAAAAAAATGACATTTTAGCACGCTAAACTAAACTTTCTGCATTCCAATCAATTTTAAATCAATTCTGATTGAGCTTTAATTTTGTATATACTATGTCCATAAAATTTCTCAAATTTTGTCATTTTAATATTATATTATAC
>JAZUKX010000175.1:0-6087 GCA_045643505.1 Candidatus Absconditabacterales bacterium
ACCTCAAACTCAACTCTTCTATCTTTAAATCATTGTAATTCAGAAATTTCTTGATCTTTAGATTTAATTTCTTGATCTTTAGATTTAATTTCTTGATCTTTAGATTTAATTTCTTGATCTTTAGATTTAATTTCTTGATCTTTAGATTTAATTTCTTGATCATAATCATCTTTTAGTGTTGTTACTCATGCTTTTCTTGCTTTATCCAAAACATCATTTATTTTTCTATCAAATTTTTCCTGAGGTGTTTTGGATGGAGTAAATGAACAATTAAATTTTGGATTTTTATAAAATAAATCTTTACTCATTTTTTATTTAGTAATAATATAAAATCATTTTTGTATTATCAAATATAACATTTGTACCGCTAAAAATATCCCAAAATATACATTTGACAATTTAATTATATCTAAAAAAAAAACTTGTCAAATTTTTGACCACTTTTTTTTGTTGAGAAGATGTTAGTCTTGGACTAGCAATATGATGATTGATAAAATAAATGATGCACTTTTTTTTTAATTTTTGTGAAAAAAAATTGTTTTTATTAATTTATAGTATTTTTTGATAGAAATTATGATTTTTTTAATTTAAATCCCAATTGATTTCATCTTTTCATTCGTTTCTTAATATTTCATTAATTTTTGAAAAATGTTTACATCAAAAAAATCATCTATATGCACTTAATGGAGATGGATGTGCAGCTTCCAAAATGTAATGTCTATTTTTGTCTATTAATGTCTTTTTTGACCAAGCAAATGCTCACCACAAAACAAATATCAATCAATCTTTTTTATCTGAAAGATGTTTTATTGTTGCATCTGTGAATTTTTCTCGTCAAATTTTACTGTGAGACATTGGTTCAGATTGCCTAACTGTGAGTGAAGCATTTAACATAAAAATTCACTGCTCTGCCCATTTTTGTAGACATCCACTTTTGGGTGGAAGAATTCATAGATCATCTTGTAATTCTTTGAAAATATTTTGTAGTGATGGTGGAAATTTTATTCATGGTTGTACTGAGAAACAAAGTCAATGAGCTTGTCATGGCTGATGATAAGGATCTTGTCATATCAATACTACCTTTACTTTATCAAAAGGTGTTGAATTATATGCGTTGAAAATGTTTTTTCATTCAGGATATATTATTTTTCATTCTCATTTTTCTTTTTGCAAAAAATCTTTTATTTCAGCAAAATATGGCTTTTGAAATTCATCTCGCAATTCTTTTTTCCATGACTCTTCTATTTGTGGATTTATCATTTTTTTTACTAGAAACAAAAATCAAGGTCGGCAGGAATCGAACCTGCTGCACATAGTTTCGGAGGCTACTGCTCTACCAATGAGCTACGACCTTATTACACTTTGATAATAAGAAAATTATCTTTTTAGTCAAATAAAAAAAATAAATTAAAAAATGTCTAAAAAAGATTTGACAAATAGTGCGATTTCTTTATAAAATATATGACAATGTTTTATATATTAAGTTGTATAATGTCTAAATATTCTTCTTCTCAAGTACAAACTTATATTCAGTGTCCATTAAAATATCGTTATCAATATGTAGATAAGATTCCTCTTCTAGAATTTGAGGAAACGGCTGATACTCTTTTATGAAAATTAGTTCATAAGACGTTAGAAAAATTGTATGATGATGTAAATTTATCAAAAGTTCCAAGTAAAAACGATCTAATTTCTTTTTATTATGATTTATGGGAAGAAAAAGAAAGAGAAACAAAAGAAAATTGATGAGAAATACAAGTAATAAATAAAGAATTTTCGTTACAAGATTATAAGCATAGGTGAGAAATATATTTGAATCAATATTATGATAAACATGCCCCATTTGAAGATATAAAAGTAATTGATACAGAAATGCAAATCATGTTTAAATTAGATGATGATATTAATTTTCAATGATTTATTGATAGATTAGATAAAGTTTGAGATACATTTATAGTTTCTGATTACAAAACTAATAAAAGATTGCCAACTGAAGAAAAAGATTGATATATTGAACAGCTAACTTTGTATGGTATTTGAATCAAACAGCAATATGCAAAATATTTCAAAAATATGAAAGCTAGACTTTATTTTTTGCATTTTGATATTGAAGATGAACGAGATTTGACAGAAGAAAAAATGGAAGTGATTAGACAGAAATATGTAAATTTGATTAGAGAAATTGAAGATAAAAAATCAAAATATGCTTTAGGAGACAAAAAATGTTTTGAATCAAAACAATCTCCTCTTTGTCAGTGGTGCGATTATTTTTCGATTTGTCCATTATTTAATGCTATAAATACTGATGATGAAGTTGTCTCTGATTTGTCTGATAAAACTTTACAATCGCTTGTAGATGATTTTATTGATTTGAGTAATCAAGTATCAGAATTGGAAAAGCAAAGAGATTGATTAAAAGATATTTTTCAAAAATATGTAATGAAGAAAGATCCTAATAATGAACAGACAGATTTTTTGATTTCATGAACAAAATGAAATGTGAAAGTTTCAAAAAAAGCAAAAATTAATGTGTTAGATAAAGAAAAATTCATTGAAAAAATAAAAGAATTGTGACTTTTTGATTCTTATGCTGAAATATCGTGGCAAAATACTGATAAATTGTTTTTGAAAGATTGAGTTGCTACAATTGAGGATTTTGAGTGAGCTGTTGTTGAGGATATTAGGTTCTCAATTTTGAAAGTGAATAAAAAAAATTAGAATTGTATACTATTTAATTAATTGTTGAGGTTTTTTATTATGTAATTCTTTAAAAATGTGAAATAATTGAAAAAAATTTAAGTGAACATGATTGAGAAATCGATGAGTTTTTTTTACTATTTTATGACCATGTTCATGGATGTTGAATTCTTTATTGAAGTGATTATCCTCGCTTTTTACTTTAAATATGCAGTTTGAACTTGTAAAAAATTTTATTTCTTGGTGACTTTGAGTATTAGCAATATTATGATTTATTGTATTAATCCCATGAATTATTATGCGAGTTGTTTGAGCTAACAAAATTAAAGAAAATAAAAAAAATTGATAAAAATTTTTTAATTAAATAATATTTTTATTATAGATATTTTTAATTTTTTATAAGATTTTTAACTGAGGAGCTTTGTTTTCTGTTAATATTATTTTTTTGAATGATAAAAAAAATACAGGACCTGCAAGATTTGAACTCGCGACGCGGAGCTTTGGAGACTCCCGCTCTACCCCTGAGCTAAGGTCCTATATCTATGTCTTTTATAAGGTTTTAACTGCGGAGCTTTGCCCCGATATACATCGGGGTACCCCTGAGCTAAGGTCCTATATTTTTAATTGTCTAAACTATAAGCCTGATTATGTATTAAGGTAAATATATCTGAACTACCTTGTAGATAGCATTGTGCACTGACCTATTCAATAGGTAAGCTTGCATCAACTACGGTTTACCCCTCGACAAACTATCTGTTTGACTGAGTAGAAGTAGCCCGAAGGCATCTTCACGTTGCATCTTTCCTATAAATACAAGATATATTTATAGTAGTTTTCGTTTCTGTGGCACTTTCGTTTGCCCCCGATATTAGGGCGGTCCAGCATCCATTAGATGCTAATCTTTTTTTGATGTCAGGACTTTCCTGCCCGACTTAGTCGGACTAATACCTTGCTTAGACAAAATTAATATTTAATTAATTTAATTGAATATTCAAGTAAAAATATTATAAAATTATGTAATTGATTTATTGTATTAATTTTATTATGAAAAAACTAGATATAGATTTTATATTTCAAAATTTAAATGAATTGTTTCCCAATGCAGATACAGAATTAAAATTTAGTACAGATTTCCAGTTGTTAGTTGCTGTAATTATGTCTGCTCAAAGTACAGATAAGCAAGTAAATAAAATCACGGATAATTTGTTTAAAGTGGTAAAAAATCCTCAAGATGTCATTGATATGTGATTAGAAAAATTTACAAAAGCGATATCATCTATTAATTATTACAAAAATAAATCAAAATATATATTTGAAACATCAAAAATATTGAAAAATAATCCAGAATTATTATGCTCTGATTTGAATCAATTACAAAAATTACCTTGAGTTTGAATGAAAACTGCAAAAGTGTTATCGTATGAGTTATTTTGAGCAAATGTTATAGCTGTCGATACACATGTCCATAGGGTTGCTAATAGGTTATGATTTGTCTCTACAAAAGATCCTGAAAAGACATCTGAAGCATTAGAAAAAATCATTCCTTATAAATATAAAAGAATTGCACATCATACTTTAGTTTTGTTTGGTCGTTATTATTGTACAGCTAAAAAACCTAAATGTGATTGATGTCGTTTTGCACATATTTGCAAATATAAAATTTTATAAAATAATTTGAAAATAATGATTCCTATTGCATTACAAGAGCCATTACGATGAATAAACTTGGTTACATTTTTACATGATTATATGAATTATCATAATTTTTTGTTAAATATGATTCCAATAACTGCAGATATTTTTGTTTTCTTTTTCCCTGTGTTGTTAGTAGTTCTGTATATAATTTGAATTGTAAAAGATAAAAAAAATTTTAAAGAGTCTGCTTTATGGGTTTTTTGGTCAGCAATTTTGACAACAGTAGTAAATGTATGTATTCAGTTTTTTTTCTTAAAAGCTAGGCCAACTTCGATGTTGTTGTGATTATCAGAGGAGGAAACTTTGTTGCATAAATTTTTACCAAATAGTTCATTTCCTTCAGATCATTCAGCTATGTCGATGTGATTTGCAATGTGATTATTGATTCGATGAATAAAAAACAAGGATAAAAAATATGTTTGTTTGTGATTAATCTTTTTGGTATTCGCTTTGATTACAGGATTTTCAAGAATTATGGTGTGAGTTCATCGACCAACAGATATTATTGGATGATTTGCAATTGGTATAATGGTTCCATTAGCACTATCTTATGATCCAATATTTGAAAAAGTTGAAAAAATTTTGATAAATCCATTAATAAATTTTCAAGAAAGAATATTTAGTTTATTTATAAAAAACAAGAAAAAATAATTTTATTCTAAAATAATAATTTTTCTACCGACTTTTTGTTTTTCTCTACTGTAAATTTCTCATATGCTTGAAACTTTTCGATCAAATGTATTGCTTCGTGATTTTATTTCTTGTTCTAAAAAATTGTTTTGATTTATATAATATGGTATTGTGAATACTGCTTTTATGTGGTGTTGCTTTTTTATTTTTGAAATATTTGTTATAAATCATTTATAAATTTTTCGTACTTCATTTTGATATTTTGCAATTTCTTGAGATGTTGATGTTTCTTTTACTATTGGTCAAAGCCATCATTCAGACACGATTAATAAATCTCAATTGAAAATATCTTTTGGAATTTCTTTTGTGATATCATGTTGAAATATTTCAAAAATTTTGTTATTGGATTCTTTTTGGTTCGCTCGTCGTTCTTTATTCTTTTCTAAATGACTTATATTTATATCTGATCAAATAAAGTTGTATCATAATTTATTTGCTATAAATCAAGTAGTTCCTGATCATGCAAATGGATCATAAATTGTGAGATTTGATTTTATTGGGCATTTTGACAATCAAATGTTGGCCATGATGTGTGTAAATTTTGCCGGCATCATTCACATTTGCATACTACGAGATGGTTTTTCAAAATCTAGTTTTTCATATAATCATATATTTTGATATCATCTGACAATTCAATATTTATCTTCTAATTTGATTAATTCTATTCATTTGTTTTTGATTTCTTTGTCTGTTTTTAGTGTCTCTGTGATTTTAAATCTTTTGATTCAATATTTCTTTTTTAATTTGAAACATAAGTCTTTATTATTTATCCCCAACAAATTTTTTCAATTTCAAATTGCTATTTTGAATTCATTATCCAGATCTTCATCTTCAATGATTTCTCATCGTTTTATTATTCAACCTAATGAATTTAGTAAAATTGGATTGTCTGTATCAAATCAAATAAGAATATCATTAATTTCAAAAATATTTGTTGGTTTTATAATTTGTAATTCGGCTAAACTTATTGTTTTATTTTTTCATATTACGGCAAAAAACATTTTT
>JAZUKX010000176.1:0-10277 GCA_045643505.1 Candidatus Absconditabacterales bacterium
TCTTGATTTTGTATAAAAAATCATTATATATTGTATTGTTTTAGTATGTAAATTTATATTAGATGAAAAGATTAGAGCAAAGAACACCTATTAAATTGTATAAGAAAGTAGATATATGTAGAACTGAATGAATAACAGAATGAGAGTTTGGATATCACATTCATGAATTTCTTCCAGTTAGATTAGAGACATCTACAACAAGGCAATCAAAAGATTGATATACAATCAGGTATGTAAAGAAAAAAGATATCCAAGATTTCTTATTGAGAAATTAATTTTATATTCTAAAAAAAGACAGACATGATATGGGCGATTATAATTTGATATCCATTATTTGGGATAGGAATAAATGATGTTCTTGGATTCAAATGACAAGAGTTCTCATTATTTGCTAATGTGATTTATTATATTCTTAGACTATGAGCATTCATTTGATTATTATATACACGATGACGAATCTTATGAGCAAAATATTTAACACGAGTTGTATTGGCTTGATTATGATGTCTAGTGTTATCAATATTATTTAGAACATTTGTTATATATGTTTCGTGTGATGAAGTTCATTGGTTTAAGAAATAATATTTATATTCTAATAAAATAAAAATATGAAAAAAAAACTTAAAGTATCTGCATATAGGTTTCGAAAAGAATATGAATGACCTAAATATTCCTTTTCAACATTCTATAAAAAATGTAGAGAAAATCCAGACAAAAGTTTTGAAGACTTAATTTATAGCCCTATCCTAGAACATCGTGATAAAATATGGACAGGTAAAAGATATGACCCTATGATCACAAAGCCAGAGAAAAAGGTTGTTAATGAATGATATAATGAGATTAGAATAACATATTCTCCAGAAGTGGCGAATGTATTTAGAAAAGAGTATAATAATATACAAGAACAAATAGATGATAAGATTACTGAACTATATGAAATGTGATTAACATGAGATGTAAATAAGTTGTATGAAAAACAAAATCAAATCAAAAAAGAATTAGAAATTTTTAACCTTTACAATAAAACATGACAGAATTAGAAACAGATTTAGATCCAGAAATGGAAAGCGAAGCACAAGCAATTGGTGCATATGAAGACTCGATAATAGAAGCTAAGCCATTCAAATCTCCTACAATAGAATATAAAATACTTACAGAAAGATGAACTAAATTTGTAGAGATGTTGAATGAATATATTAAACAATGATGGAGAGTGGAATGATTCTCAACATCACAATGAAATACTTGAATTACTTATTCAGTATTGATATATAGATTTTTATTTGATAATGAAAAAGAAAATGATAACAGTTGAGAATTGAACAGTGTCTTTTAATGGGATAGATATAACTGATTGTCCTATGTCAGATTATGTTCGCATAGATAAAGAGAGAAAAATTTTATCAACATTTGAAGTTGAAAAAGCTATTGATACTATGGGGATGAGAGAGTTTGAAGAAGATCAATACTATGCTAGACAAAATAAATAATGTTTTACTTACTTTACCAAAAACAAATGTACCCTTTATTACTTTTAATATTTACAGCAATATGCTTGTTTAAATGGGATAAGGCTAAACCTTGATTAAGAAAATTCACTGCTATATTATGGGCATTCCTCTCGTTTGGTTGCCTGCTTGTTATATGCACGCCGCCATACATAGCTATACACTTGTGGATATATGTTCCAATTGTTCTATTGTCGTTATTAATATGATGGGCATTACGAACTAATAGATTATTGCCAAAAATATTATCTCAAATATTATGATGGATAATAGTTGTGATATTGTTACTTTGGTTATGTGTGTGTTTTAGTTTATAATAATATATAAAATGAAAGATGAAGCAATTAAATGATTGTTATTTTGAATATTAGCCGTATCTGTATTCAATTGAATATTGAATATCATGGCAATACTATTCTAACGATTTGCTCCTAGGTATGAGCATTATAAACTGCTAGACAAGGGTTTTTTTGCCTATATCAAATGGCTTTTTCTCACCTTGTCGCTCTACTGTGTTGGCTTTACTTTATTTAAAGTCGCCGCATAAGTGGCATCGTGATAGCTGGATGTAAACAGCTATCATATATGATAGGTTAGGTTTTCATTTCTTGTCTTGTCTGTCGTCATTTCCTAATCTATCATATATATATGTTTAGATATTAATTATTATAAGATGATTACAAAAGATTTAATTTATGTTTGATGGAATAAGTATTGATCTGATTGATTATTAAAAAAGATAGATAGTTATTTTGATATAAAATATTGAGATAATGCTATCCGACAACGATACAACTTGTTTAGTGTTGTCGAAGCACTTGATAGTGTAGAATTATCTAACTCAGAAAAATACTTATATTATAAATATTGAGAAGAATTTGTTAAACAACTATGGGTTTTACATTAAATAATGAATAGAAATACTAGGTCGTTTCGTTATTAAAAATAAGATAAGCAACGATGAATGTGTTGTGTGGTATATTTGTCCACTCAATAAAAAAATGTTTTAAATTCACAACCAAAATAAAAGATGCTAGACACAGATGAACAAAAATTAAAAGAATTATTAAAAGAATTCGAAGAACATTTATTAGCATATGCCAAGCACATGCACAAGAGTGATAGGATTATTAAACAGAGTCAGGAATTATCTAAAAAGATAAATGATATATTTAAAAAATATAAACTGCTTTAAATTATAATAAAATAAAAATGAAAAAAGAAAACATTATTCTATGAGGAACATTAGCTGTTATATTTATAATTGTATTAGCTTTATATATTCCATTGGGGATAAAAAACTATAAGCTAAATTCTATTCAAAGAGATATTCAAAGAGTGGAGAATCAAATTGAATATAATAAACAACAATGGCTTAATTGTGAAACTAATATGCAATTATGGAATGAAGAAAATAATGAGAATAGAAGAATTGTGGAACAATTAAAAGAAAAGTATAATGACATGGTGGGTTTTACTCAGGCTTGACTATAGATAATAGTTGAAATGTCAGTAAGACCACAAGAGAATATAAATATATTGTTCTTCATCATACAGCTACTACAAAATGTATGACAGCAGAAGAGATGAAACAATCAATGTTCTATACATGGGTACAAAATAGATGAGCCGAATACATTCCGACTCATTATATAGTGTGATGTAGTTGAGATTGGCTAAAAGTTAATGAACTAGATAGAGTCGTAGGAGCTACACTTAATCCAGATGCTAATGCTAATTGAATTCATATAGAAATTGTATGAGACTTTAACAATGGCTCTCCTAGTCAATCACAATATGATACAGTGAACCAATTAATATATTGGATTAAAGAAAAATATCCAGATATGCAAATAAAATGACATAAAGATTTCCAGGCTAAGAATTGTCCAGGTGTTAATTTTGATTGGAGTAAGATAAAGACTTGATGAATTGATTTTACTAAACAACAGCCAGTGCCACAGCAAACTCAACCTACAGACACAAAGCGAAAGACATTTAGTTTATCTAGATATTACTCAGTAATGCCTAATCAATCTAGATATTATAATTGAAGAACATATGAGCAAGATTTTGCAATCAATTGTTCTGGCGATCCAATGGTGACAGCAGATTGACACCAACTGAATGATAATGAATGGTGAAAAGTTGTAGCTTGTCCTAAAGATATAAAGCTTTGAACTAAACTTTATATAGAATGAATATGAGAAGTGACTTGTCATGATCGCTGATGAAAAATAATTAAACAATGAGATACATATCGTATTGATCTGTGGATGTGAGTATGACAAGCTGGATTAGACCGCATATATAACAATAGTATTAAGTGATGAATTTATAAATGATATGTTTTAGATTGATAAAAAGATATAATGATAATACTATTATTGCAATTAGTAATGCAGATGAATAGTTGTTTAAATATGACAGATAAAGAACAACAATTCTATTGTATCTGAGATACTACAATGGAAATAAACGCAGTACTAGATGAAATAGAAATTTTATATATTAAATAATAAAAAATGCCAACTAAAAATTGTGAGATGTGTTGAAAATTAATTCAAGTGAAAAACTGAATACAAAAATATTGTATCCAATGTAGAAAGAAAAAGGATAAGCAACTTAGATCAGAACAAGTAATAAGAAATAGAGAAAAAAGAGAACAAGAAAAATCTTTTAAATCGTAAAATAACGATTGATGCTATTAACAGATAAACAAGTAGAACAATTCATTGAATGGTATCGCGAGTTCTATTGAGATACTAGTGCAGAGACTTGAACTTGAAAGCTCCCTAAGATATGTAAGGAACATGAAGAATTACATAAACAACTATGGAAAGATAAAATAGATAAGTTATTATGAAAAAATAAGAATAAGAAATATACACATAAATGATGAAGAGAAGAAGAATATAGAGATGTTGTATTCAATTGATTATGGCTACAGTTCTGACCAACAGTAGTTGATGAACCATATAAACAAACAGGAGTAGAGGTATGGTGATGGTATGATTGAATAGCATTCTATACAGATCAGTTTTGAAATAGATATAGTAGATGATGAATCCCAATTAAGAGAGATGAACTTTGTAGATATTCCTATATATATAAAGTTAAAGAAAAATGAGAATATGATTATGAAGTTATAGAAAAAAGAGAAGATGCAAAATAAAAAAATCTATTGCAAATTCTATAAGTAATTTATATAATATTGTAAATGATTTTATATATTTAATTTAGATTATAAAAAATATATATAATGGAATATAAACCAACCTTTATAATGGCTATATGATTACATTGAAGTGGGAAATCATCTGCATATGAACGTGGCTATTCAATAATATGATGAAGAGACTTGATGTATGTATCATCAGATAATCTAAGAGAAGAAATGTTCTGAGATGTTAATGACCAAACACATAATTGAGAAGTATTTGATAGGATGAAAAATGATACAATCAAATATTTAAAAGAAAAAAAAAGTGTTTATTATGATGCAACAAATCTTAATGCTAAAAAAAGAATAGCATTGTTAAAAGAAATAAAATCAAAGGTTAATATTAATGCTAACTGTATATTCTTTGCTACTCCATATGATGTTTGTTTAGAACAGAATAAAAAAAGAGATAGAGTTGTCCCTGAACATGTAATTAAAAGAATGTATAAGACATTAGAGATACCTCATGAATCTGAATGACGAGATCAAATAGATATAGATAGAAAAAGTTGATATAATATGGAAAAATTATTACAAGACTTGTCACTTTGTAATATATCTCATGATAATAGCCATCACTCACTTAGTGTATTAGACCATATGATAATGGCTTTTAAGTGTGTCCCTAGTTATCTATCATCTGTAGCATTGTTCCATGATATATGAAAGCCATTCTGTAAAGTGTTTACAAATGCTAAATGAGAGCCTACAGATGAAGCACATTATTATTGACACGAAAGTGTATGAGCATATATGTATCTGTGTGCAGGTGGAGATTTGTATGGTGCTAATCTAATACAACATCATATGGATTATTTTAAATGAGAATGATATATAGAAAAAATTAAAGAAAGATTTTGAAATCAATTTAGCATAGACCTGGATTGCCTACATCAAGCAGACCATGATGCTCATTATCTATTGATTCGTAATTAAATATCTATATAAAATAGTTGTTTATTTATATTATATTATATACATGAAAATTATTATCAAAAAGAATTGAAATGTGTTATGAGAAGCACAGCCAGAACAATGAAAATCTATATTAGATGTATCTTGAGACATGATTCCTAAAAGTTGTTGAATGGGATTGTGTATGCTATGTCTATGTGAAATAGAGAAATGAGAAGAATTTATTAGAAAGGATACAACATATTGACCTATAGAAGATTGAATGTGTTTGGCTTGTGTGTCATATGTAGATGATCCAGAACAAGAATGAGAGATAGTTCTAAATGTATTAAATTAGGTGCTAATAACTAAAATAAACAGGATTGTAAGAGGTTATCCAGACAACTATGGACCAATATTGCATGGGACACAAGTACTGTTGCCGTCAGTCTGTGTCCTTATGTGTTAATAGTTTGGTAATACAAAACAATTAGCTTTTTATTAGACATTATTGTTTTATAATTTTAAATATAAAGATGGTAACTAAAAAATATCTACTTAATAGAATAGCCGAATTACATCAAGATATTAACTATCTATATACACATTATGGTCAGTCCCTTGGAGATATTGATATGATAAAAGATAGACTGTTCCCTATGTGGAGAGAAAAAGAAAAATTAAAAATGGCATATCAAGAATACACTTACACTTATGCTGTAGACTCTATTCAAGTACATAAGATAGAAAAAACAATAGACTCAATTGCTAGTGCAGATGATATAAAGAAACTGTTTAAATTACTTACTAATAGTGAGAAGAAAAACATTATAGACAATCTAGACGATGATATAAAAAACACTATCTTAGATATATTGATTTAGATAAGAAGTTATTCTCACAACTAGATGGAGTGGGAGTTGCCTTTAAAGTTCTCCAATCGTCACTAGAGTTCAGACACCATCTACTGATGCCTAGTGGACTCTAGCTATTACCTTGTATGGGGCACAGGTACTAGTGTATGCTATCTATTAGATAGTCTGTTGGCATTCTCCTTATGGGAGAGGGAACGGTAGGAATCCGTTAGCCTGTGTCCCCTTATAATATGTAAGATGGAATGATAGTAGCCATTACACTGATGGGTAATAACCATTAGGTGCATAAAAGTCTTCCTATCGACTATGTGTCTGAAAGAGAAATTAAATTCGCCACACAAAAAGATAGTATGGCTCTAGGGAGTTCGCTCTATTCTCGGAACTTCTGCAGGAGTATCTGGAACTAGAGCCCTTTTGTGGAGAGATGTCAGAGTGGTTGAATGTGGCGACTTGCTAAGTCGTTAACCGAATGAGAAGTCGGTTCGTAGGTTCGAATCCTACTCTCTCCGAATTTAATTAAATTATTAAAATAGAAATGGAAAAACTTACTTGCTTATTAAAAGAATATTTAGATAAATATTTTCCAGATGCATCAATACCAAAAGATGATTTAGTTTTAATAGATGATTGACAATGATTCTATTATTGACTTAAAAAATATTTATATGAAACAATAATATCAAAGAAGTTTAAATTCATTAAACGACTTGTTAAGAATAATAAGATAGACTTAGATATTGCAAGAGAAAAATTATGAATACCTTGCTGTGTTTGGTATGGTAGTTGAAGAATTATTGCAGTCAATGATGTGGAAGACTATAAGCAAATATTAATGTTACTATCAATATCAAATAAACCTATTGATAATTTAATTGATTTATTAAAATAGAAATGAACGAACTCGTTAAACTTTTAAATAAATTTGAAAAAGAAAAAATCATAAACGAATGATGATATGTTGATGAAGACGATGAATACTTTTGACGAAGTATTAAAGATTGAGAAGTCGTTAATTGGAGTTATGATAGAGATGCACATTGATTTATGAAATATTATATAATCAGCAAGGATTTTAAATTCATTGAACGACTTGTGAAGAATGATAAGATAGACATAGATAAAGTAAAAGAAAATTGAATAAAACATAATGGTAGAATGGATGTTGATGGGTTGTATAGGTATTCAGTTTATGAGAGAGTGTTAATGCTACTTGCTATACAAGATGAGCCAATAAATTTTTTAATTCAATTACTAAACTAAACAGATGAAAAAGAAATTAATTATAATATTAATAACATTGTTTGTTATCTCATATGCTTTACTATCATTTGCAATATGGCGTTGAGATTGAGAACTTATGACAACAAGTTGGAAATTTGTTTTGCAATGAGTTTTAACATTTGCATCTTGTATACCACTTTGTGTTGTAGTAGCTGGGTTATAAAATTAATTTAATTCATTAAAATAAATAAATGACATTAAAAGAATTACTAAATAAACTTATAGATAAATGATTTAACCCGTTTGGTTGATATAAGAACTCTACTCACTGGGAAACTTGCAATTGAGTATATGGGAAATGGGTGGTATTTTGATGCGATGATAGTTGAGAATGAGATTGGAAGACACAAGATTATACTCTTAGAGAGCTAGTAAGTGTAGAGTCAGGTTTGTGGCAGTTCTGTGTAGAGAATGGAATGGTATGAAGATGAGACCGAATAACAAAAAGAAAGAAAGTAAAAGATACTGATAGTCGGAGTTGAGAAGAAGTTATATATTATAGTGTTATATGAAGTTATAATGAAACCGATTATCAATACCGACTAATAGAATCAGCTCTTACTGATGAAAGTGAACTTGAAGAATTTTTACTTAGCAACATTAATACAAATGTGGAAAACAGATGATAGAACAGAGAGAGAAATCAAATTTATAATAATGTATGATAATATGATTATGAGACAATGGTTTCCTTATTTATTCAAAGACTAATTAGACTTTTATATTATTACTTTATAGAAATGAAAACATATATATCAAAACCAATAGAAGTAAAAGCTGAGTTATTTAATCCAGATAGGATAGAAGAATATAATAAAATGTGAACTAATATATATAGAAAAACATCAATAGCTTGACCTGAATACTATATCAAAACATTAGAATGAATAATGAAAATAACAATAAACGACTATTTGATATGTTGAATTAAATGAGAATTCTATCCTTGTAGAAAAGATATATTTGAAGAAAAGTATTGTAGTAAAGACTAATTAGACTTTTATATTTATAATTAAGATAAATGAAAAGGACAACTAACACAGTTTATTATATCGCTTATTATTTTGCAAACTGAGAAATACGAGCAGAGGTGAGTATAGATGGCTCTGATTATTCACTACAAGTAAAAGACACCGTAAATAATTGTAGTATATATTTAATGTTTGAAACAGAAAAGGAAGCTATAAAACAAGCTACATATCATTTTGGGAATTTTATGAAAGACCATAATTTAGTTTAGACTTTTATATTTATAATATATGAGATGATAAGAATAAAAGAAATTAAAGAACATTGGAATAAAAAAAGACTTAGAATATGTAAGGTAGAATGAGGATATATAATAAAAGAAAAATGTTTATTTTGACGAGTTCCTTATGTACGAGCTACACCTGACTGATGATATATATTGTATAAAACTTATGAAGACTGTTTGAAAGAACTATGAAAATATGAGAAAAAGAATAAAGAAGAAGTAATTAAAGAGCTATTTATATAATTAGGTTTTTATATTTATAATATATGTGAGATGAATAAACCACATAAATGGAGCGAAGTAGAATATCAAGATATAATAAGGAATTTACTTTATCATTATTGGAATTTTATACACGAGGAATGAAACGAAAAGGAAAAAAGAAGATATAGAAGGTTGTGGTATATTTGTGATTCGTGACATCCACGATAGTTTTAGTTATAATATATTAGATATGGAACGAAAGGATATAGACTACCGAGATATAATATTCAACAGATGTGATTGGTGTAGGGATAATCAATTATGAGATGAAAGAACATTAGAAAATTATATGAGATTAAAAATAATAATTAATAAATGGGATAATGAATGAGTAAGTAGAGAATATGATGAAGATATGTTTTAGTTTATAATATATGAGATGACAAAAGAATTTTTATCAGATGAATTATATTCAACACAGTTTATAGACTGACACAATGTAAATATATATCAAAATCGAGATTGAAAATATAAAATTATGGTCGATGATAGATTTATGGATATAGTAGAAAATCCAGATACGGCTGAAATTGCAGCAAAATATTATGTCCGATGATTAGAAGATTGAAAAACTTTAAACTAATTAAACTTTTAATTTATAATATATAAATAAAATGAATAGACCAAGTCCAGATGATATGAACGATATAATAATGGCTGAGCAGAGAGCAAAGATAAAAGAATTAGAAAAAGAAAACGAAGAACTCAAAAATAATTTAGAGGAAGTTGCAAAAGAACTAATTCAACACCACGAAGAATATAAGAATATGGCTGATATGGTTGTTGAATTACAGAAAGAAAATGAAGAGCTAAAAAATAAATTAGATAAGTTAAGAACAGATAATATCTATGAAGAATGACTTTATGAATAAATAGTTTTAGTCTATAATATATATAAAAATGTCAGATGAGCGATTAGCAAAAAAGCTAAAAGATATATTTGAAAAGAATATGGGAGTGATGAATTTTAGAGGTAG
>JAZUKX010000177.1:0-4186 GCA_045643505.1 Candidatus Absconditabacterales bacterium
ATTTGATTTCATATAATTTTTAGTAGGGTATTTAGTATTATAATATAAGTTAATCATAAAATGTAAAAAAAATATGGTATTTTATATGATAGTTTTTGAAATATTTCAAATCTTAAAAGCCCTGATGGACATCATGGAATGCTCATAATTCATGGATCAATAATTATAAAAAATGTAATTATTGTTATAAAACAGCAAATTTTGTTAATATTTTTATTGCTTTTTGTGTATATTAAGTTCGAAAAATATAATCAAGTGATAGGGAGTAATAGGCATCGATCTAGAATTAGAATTATTATGAGAAACTGATTGGTGTGAATTTTGTAGTATAGAGTAATTCCTCAAAAGATTATATTTAATATAACTATCAAAATTAACTGTTTATTTTTTTTTGACATTATTTAGGTACTTTTATTTAAAATATGATTCTATATTTGTATAATTAAACATATATGTTTTAATATTCTATTAGTATTTGTGTATATAGATTTTTTTAAAATAATCAATTATTAAATTTTTGATTTTTTTTGTAATTATGAACAGATTATATAAATTAAAAAATGTAATTCAGAAAAGATATCAGAGATTCCATCATTATCCCATTTTCCATAGATTATATTGCCACATTTAGCCCAAGCTGGAGTACTATTAGTTGATTTTATCTGGATATTTGGTTGTTTTGGAATTTTACTATTTTTTTCGTTTCTTGTTGTGAAAAATTTTACGTAAGGATCAAATATCCATAATGGTTTGTTATTAATAATTATTAAGTCTGAGTATTCACTGTTGGCCGTTGTAAGTGCTGTAAAATTCTTAAATGTCGTTAGATCTGTTACATATGTTGGTTGGATTTCTTTTTCTCCTTGTCCAATTTCATTATTGAATCTTGATGTTGTGTATAATACCCCATTTTTGTCGAAAATTAGTGGAACAATGGCAGTTTTGGGATCTAATTCAATATTTCCTTTAAATTTGTTATAATGTTCTGAGGGAAATATTTTATCATGAGGAAAATCATTAAGTGTTATTATTCCTCCATAATATGAAATTGCATCTTTTTATTTTATTCTTTGTGAGTAAATCTTTTTCACAAGAAGTAACCAATAAGGCAGAGCAAACAATTGCAAAAATAAATTTTTTATACATAAATTTGTTATTAATTATTTATATGTTTTGTTTTTTTTAAAATCCTTGAGTTACAAAGCGATTTTATTTTCTTTGGATGTTATATTAATTCCCAATTATGATAACATCAATTCTGAGCTAATTATTACATATAATTTTTTGTTAGAAATTTTATTTATTTATTTATATTTTTTATATGTTAAATATTTTAACACGAAAATCAAATATATCTGCAACTTATACTATATCTAGTTATTGTCGTTTCTAATCGAGATTTTCGTTTAAAAAATTAACTAAAGGATATAAAATTTTACAATATTCAACTATTTTTTTTCAGAAATTTGGAGAAAGGACTTCTTCGTTTGTGAAATGAATTTCAGCTAATCGGTCTTTGTATTTTAGATATTTTTCAATTTTTTTGTCATAGTTTTCGTATTCTTTTTGTACTCTTTTGAGTGGTTCACGAATTGTATATATTTCTCAAAATAGTTCTTTAAATTTTTTATTGTTTATTATTTTTAGAAATTCTTTTTGATTATCATATATTGCTTTTCTGATTATGTTTTCATCTTTGTATAGTGGCCAAGCTAATCATCAGCAAAGCATGCATTTATTGTTTTCTATATGGATGTAATACCCAGCTTTATTAAATTTTTTTCAATTTGGTGTGATGTGTCATCATAAATTTGTTTTGTATGGAGCTTCGCGATTTCTTGGAAATCTTTGGTCTTTGTAAATCCTATATACACATTGTTTTGCAGTTAATCATTCTAAACTTTCATCGAACTTTGATAATTCAATTATTATTTCATCTATAAAATTATCGAAGGATTCTTTTATTTTTAGATATAGTGGTTTGTATAATTCAAAAAATTTTTTATCATTAAATTCTTCAAGTCATTTTAAAAATTCTATTGTTTGTGGATGAATCATAATCTTTATTAATAATTAAAAATGAATAATTAATAATTATTGAATCTTTTTTTATTAAAAAACCTCTCTATTTCAAGAGAGGCTTTTATATTTTTTATGTCTGTGTATTATTATAATACAGCATTTACTAAATTGAAAGTATCTGTTGCAATCATTAATTCTTCTTCTGTAGGTACTACAAGTACTTTTATTGGAGAATCTTCTGTAGATATTTGCACTTCTTCTCATCTTATAGCATTTTTTTCTTCGTCTAATTTGATTCATAGATATGTTAATCTATCGCAAATTTTCTTTCTGATAAGTGGTCAATTTTCTCAAACTCATGCTGTGAATATAATTGAATCAACTCCTCACATCTCTGCTATGTATGCTCAAATATATTTTATAATTCTGTTTATATAAATATCTAATGCTAATTGACATTGAGCATCTCATGTTTCGATATCTCTCATATCACTAGATTGTCATGATATTCATAGTAATCCAGATTTTTTATTCATGATGTTTTCAACTTCATCTCATGTTAAGTTTTCTTTTTTTGCGATGAAATTTGGTATTGCTGGATCGATATCTCCACATCTAGTTCACATTACTAATCAAGCAACCGGTGTAAATCAAGTTGAAGTATCGATTGATTCTCAATTTTTTACGGCTGTAAGACTTGCTCAGCTTCAGATGTGACATGTAATCATTTTGTGATTGTGAATATCTATTCACATAATTTCAGCTGCTCTTGTACTAACATATTTGTGTGAAGTTCAGTGAAATCCGTATCTTCTAATTTTGTGTTTTGTGTAATATTCATATGGTAGAGCATATAAAAAGGCTTCTGGTTTCATTGTTTGATGAAATGCTGTGTCAAATACTGCAATTTGTGGTACATTTGGCATAAGTGCTTTACATGCCATAATTCATTCAATGTTTGCAGGATTGTGTAAAGGTGCAATTTCAATACAAGCTTCAATTTCTTTCAAAATATTATCGGTAATAATTACAGAATTTGAAAATTTCTCTCATCCATGTACAACTCTGTGTCATACAGCATCAATTTCTGCAATATTACGAAGTACAGCTGTATCTCATTCTGTAAGCAATTTAAAAGCTTCTTTTAGTGCAACTTTGTGATTTGGAATAGGCATTTCTAATTTGATTTTTTCTCATTTTGCTTTGTAATTTACAATACCCATTTCTAATCCGATTTTTTCTACTAATCATTTTGCCAATGTTTCTTTTTGTGGCATTTCGAATACTTGATACTTCAAAGAAGAACTTCAAGCATTAATTACTAATACTTTCATGTGTTTTTATATATTAATTTAAAACTTTAAATGATTTGATTATTCAATTTATTGTATTTAGATATTTATCGAAAGTTGATTTTGTTGCAGTATATTGTAGTATATATACTTTGTTGTCGTCATCAATAAATACTGTTTGTTGTGATTTTATTATAGTATCTCATTGCGTACTTTCATATATTACACTTTTTCATTTGATTCAATTTACTTCAATATCTGTGTAGCTAATCTCTTTAAAATTATCTGATATTTCTGCGATTTTTTTCATACTATTTGAATAGTATGTGTTTAAATCAGTTTTTATTTGAGGTGTCTGTACTGATATTCATAAATTTTCGTTGATTTCGTCATCTTTTGGTGTGTTTAATAATACTGCAAAGTTGTATTCTTCTTCTTGAAATGTCCAAGAATTTGGTATTTGTATTGAAAAATTATACTTTTTGTTTTCATATGTATATGAATTACTCTTTTTTTGATTTTGTGATTTTTCAATTTTTGTATCATTTTCTTTTGTTGTATCATTCGTTGTTTTATCTTCATTTATTTCTTTGTTTGTCTCGTTTTGTGCCAATTCTTCTTGTGCTATTTCTGTGTTTTGTGTCTCTTTTTCAATTGTTGTATCTTCAATATTCGTATTATCTCATCAAATTATTATTTCTTCTACTTCGTTTTTATTTTTACATCATGAAACGGTGAGTATAAAGATAAACATTAATCAAATTAATAAGCTTTTTTTGTTTGTCATTTTTTTGATATTAAAAATAAAAAAACATTTTATGTCTCTATGTTTTTATACATATAGAATTAAAAAAATATTTCAATACTTATTT
>JAZUKX010000178.1:0-5159 GCA_045643505.1 Candidatus Absconditabacterales bacterium
GTAGTACTATAATTTATTGTTCATATTTTTTCATTATCATTTTTTCAAGAATTGTATATATCTTTATACAGATTCCATAAATTCAATTGATTATTACTATCATATCCTTGTGAATTAGTATTACCGCTTAAATACAAACTTATACCATTTCAATTATTACAATACCAAGTAGCATTAGTACTATAAACACTACATCAACTTCTTGATTGTGTTCATACATTTGGACAACTTGGAGTAAAATCTCACAATAATATTCCAGAAAAAGAAATTCACAATGTGAATAATCATAATAATATTTTTATTCAATTATTTTTTTTCATTGTATTATTTTAATTAAAAATATTTTACAACATTGAATTTATTACATCATTTGCTATAGATCAATCTACTTCTTCTCAGTATCTTGCTTTGATTTCTTTCATCACTTGTCATCTTTGTTTTGCTAATTCTGTAATTCCAAGTTCTGATATTAATCATTCAATAATTGATTTTGTTTCTTCTATAGATTTACATTGTGGCAAGTAAAATTCAAGTAATAATTTTTTTTCTTTTTCTCACTCTAATTCTTCTTTTTTATCTGTTTTTTCTAGAAATCATATAGTTTCTCATATTGCTTTTATTTCTTTTTTCAAAATTTTTATAATATCCACATCTTCTAATTCTTTTTTGAGTTCAATTTTTTTATTCTTTATTTGTGCTAAAATATAATTTAATGCTGATTTCTTATTGATATTTTTATCTTTCATTGCTTGAATATAGTCTTTTTGTATTGTATCTAACAAACTCATAATAATTAATATTTAATATTTAAAAATAATCATGGTCATTTTGAACGTAGTAAGAAATCTACATTCAGCGTACATATCATCCTAAGTATGTCTGCTGTCATCCTGAGTGAAATGGAATGAAACGAAGGATATAAATTCACAACACATTATATTCTTCGTCACTTCGTTCCTCAGAATGGCATCAAGCTCATCATTTCGAACGAATGTGAGAAATCCACATTTAGCATATGTCATCATAAGTATGTCTGCTAACTATTTTATCTTTTTGAACAACATATAACATAATTCAAATAGCATCTGCTCAAGAGGGGACTCGAACCCCCAAGGACAAATATCCACAACGACCTCAACGTTGCGCGTATACCAAATTCCGCCACCTGAGCATAAAAAAAATCGATAGTCGTTCATCAAAGTCACTAGTCCAAAAAGAACTACTGACTAGTGACTATTGACTATCGACCTTATATCTGCGTTAAAATATTATTCTTCGTCTTCTTCTAATTTTTTAACAACATCTTCTAATCATTTTGAAGCTGATTTTCTTGAAGCTTTTGCTGGTTTTTCTTCAGCGTCAACAGGTTTGTCTAAATCTTTCATACTTAATCAGATTTTTCTATTTTTTGGATCTAACAAGATTAATTTTGCTTTTACTTGTTCTCCCAATCTTACAACTTCGTTTGGATTATTTACTGATTTTTGTGATAATTCACTCAAGTGAACCAATCAGTTGATATCATCAAACACTCTAATAAATACTCAGTAAGGAACGAATCTAACAACTTCTCATTCGATAATATCTCATACTTTGTATTTCTTTGGTAATTCTGTCCATGGATCTTCTTTCAATTTCTTTGAAGATAATGAAATCTTTCCATTTTCAAGTCAGATTACTTTTACTTTAATTTTATCTCAAATCTTTCACAATTTGTCGATATTATTTACATGTCCATATGTAATTTCTGAGATATGAACCAATCATTCAACTGTACCTCCAATTGTAACAAATAATCCGTAAGAAGAAACTCATGATACAACTCAATCAAAGATCTTTCCAACCTCTAATTCAGCTAATACTTTTTCTCTCTCTTCTTTTAGAGCTTCTCTCTCTGACAAGATAATTCTCTTTTCTTCTTCATCAATATTGATGATTCTGACTGTAATTTCTTGTCCAATTAAATCCAACAATTTATCAAATATAGCTTCTTGATCTCCATCCTCTACTCTTGGATAGTGGATAGGTGCTAATTGAGACAATGGGATAAATCATTTTATACCATGCATATCAACAAGTAATCATCACAAGTTTGCTTCTGTAGGTATAACTGTAATGATTTCATCTTTTTCAAATTTTGCAAGTATAGATTTCCATACATCGTATTGCAACAATTTTGTAACTGAAACGATATAATATCCATCTTCATGTCTAATTGCAGGATTTACTATTTCTAATTCAATTTCTCTTCCTGGTACTAAATCATAGTGACTTCTTTTTAATTCTTTAACTTCTTTTGAAAGTATGATTCATGTAAAAGCTC
Source organism: Candidatus Absconditabacterales bacterium (assembly GCA_045643505.1). Classification (GTDB taxonomy): domain Bacteria; phylum Patescibacteriota; class Gracilibacteria; order Absconditabacterales; family Absconditicoccaceae; genus JALOAF01. The sequence goes on from JAZUKX010000178.1 coordinate 2,324, forward strand.
AATCTGCACAATCAACTAATACACCATTTTCAATTTCCTTCAAAATGATTCCTTTTACCTTGTTTCATTCTTTAATCAAAGGAATTTTAATTTCTCAGCTTTCAAGTTGCTGAGTGAATGTTTTTTTGTCCATTATAAAATAAAACTTAAAAAATAAAAATAAACTTTAATCCGTTCCCATTTTTGAACTGTAAAAAACAAATTAAACTCTAACTCAAACTTTTTTTGAAACTTTTGTGTAAGTTTCTACATCAAAAGATTTTACATACTTCAAAAGTCTCCTTCTTTTTGCTACTTTTTTTAGCAAAGACCTTTTAGCATCATAATCTTTTGGTGCTGATTGCAAATGAGCTTGTAATGATGAAATTTCATCACTCAACAATCAGATTTGGAATTCTGGAGATCATGTATCAGTAGCATGTCTCTGAAAAACAGATTTTGTTTCTGCCATAGTTAATAAATTTAAAAAAATAAAATCAAATTCGACAAATCATACAGATATAAAATCCCGTTATTGAAATGTCAAATATATTACTCCCAACAGGACTCGAACCTGTATCTGCCCCTTAGGAGAGGGCTATTCTATCCAGCTGAACTATGGGAGCATAATACAAAATATATGCTTTTTTACTATATTTTTTTGGATAATAAAAACAAGAGAATCTGCATGGAAAAATTCTATTCGAAATTTTTCGTAATTTTTTAATTTATATCGTTTCAAAGAAGCGAAGTGACTGAAAAATCCATGTTGTTGAATGTGGTGTGGTGGAAGTGGATTTCTCCCAAAGTACAGCATAGCTGCATAAATCCGAAATGACGAATTCTATGTAAATCTTACTTTCGTTTCATCTGTTCTTTCCTATAAGCATTACAGAATCTATGAGCTTCGTCACGGATTTTCACGAGAATTTTGTCTGACTGATCGTAATCCAAATCTATCTGCTGAATCTCAAACGAATCATCGAAACGGAATATTTTTTCTTTTTCTCATTTTAATTTTCATCATGTATGTCTAGCTACTCATTTTCACAAAGAAACAAAATCTACTTTTTTGTAGACTTCTTGAAACCAAGGTTGTTTCAGTAAATCTCTCAAAATTCAAAGCTGTCATTTTCATCAATCCAAAATAAACATATCTGGTAAATTTTGTGTATCTTGAAATCTTCTTGTTATTACTTCTGTCAATGCCGCATAATCATCTCATGATTTTACATCAATTTTGGATGTGATTTTGTATTTACGATATAATTTATAATTCGGAATTCATCAAACGAAACATGAAAGTCACCCACTAGTATAAGCTCATGAAAGATGAGAAATATCGATACATTCGATTTGATATGGAAAATTTTTGAGAGAATATTTAGACTGAATTTGTGAAAGTAAACCATTTATCATATTTTCATCTCTAAATGATTCTCAAACCACATATGAATCAAAAAATCAATCAATCAAGGCATTTATATCATTTGTTTGAGTTTTGTTTAATTTTATTTTTTTAGTTGCATAAAAGACAAATCAATCAATTTCAGATTTCTCTAGATCTCAAAGTTCAGCTTCCAAAGAGGACAATACAGAATGCTCATCAAAATCATTTTTATTTTTTTTGTTGATAATCACATCAATGACTTTTCATTCAAAAAAATTCAAAACAGTATAGACAAGTCGGCCTGAAATTTCCCTGATTTGACAGACATATCATGTAGTATCTTTTTGTAAGACTACAGTTTGTTTCTCTACTAATGTCTCGATTTGTAGATAAATATCTCTCAATTTTGCTGCTCGCTCAAAATGTTGCTGCTCTGCTGCGATTTTTATCTGTTTTTTTATTTCCTGCTCTACTGGCTTTGTATTTCATCTAAAAAACTGCTCTATCAAAAATATTAAATCTGAATATTCTTTTTTTGCTTGTTCACGATCTGGAAAATTAGCTTTTGAGCATCGTCATTGACATAAACCAAAATGACAATCTGAACAAATTTTTCATTTTTTAAATTCTGTTTTTTTACATCATCTCCATTTCCAGATATATCTCAGATATTGTAAAAAATTTTTCAATTCTCTAGTATTGTATTTTGGTCAAATATATTTTGATCCATCTTTGATTTTGTTTCTGGTAATGATAATCTGCGGAAAATCTTCGTTTGTAATCTTGATATAAGCATAACTATTGGATCATTTCAGCATATTATTAAATGGTGGCTGATATTTTTTGATCAGATTATCTTCCAAATAAAGTGCTTCTGATTCTGTTTTTACTTGGAAGAAATCTACACTTTCTGCTTCATTTAGCATTTCCTGCTTCCAAACTGAATTTGGATCAAAGTACTGAGAAATTCTATTTTTGAGATTTTTAGCTTTTCAAATATACAAAATATTTCACTTCTTATCTTTGAACTGATAAACTCAAGGATTATGGGGGATATTATTTATATCAAAATTTGGAGTCATGTGTTAATTAATAATGAATAATGAATGATTAATAATTAACTGAATTTTTGTTTTATTTCAAGAGATTTATTAATTTTCAATTCATAAAAAAATTTATATATATTATACTAAACTTGTATAAAGTCTATTTTTTAATATACATAATTAATGATTTATTCATAATTTACAGTATGAAGGCACTAATATACACTCCGCTATCGAATAACTCCCAATCAATTCCACATATTGTAGAGCATTGTTTGTGAAAATCTTATCCATTTACTCATGATTGGTTTTTCAAACAAAAATTACTTTTTTCGAAAGAAATTATTTGAGAAATTACTAGTGTTTCATCTGATATATGAATTAGTGTTGATGAAATAATAAAATTTTTAACACAAAATAT
>JAZUKX010000179.1:0-5716 GCA_045643505.1 Candidatus Absconditabacterales bacterium
CGGTGCTACTGATGATGACCGCGCCTCTATCTACTTTGTTCAGTTGTGTATATTATACATAAACATACATAATTGTCAACACTTTGACACATTTTTTATCAAATAAATCATTTTTTTAATCTTGAAATTTAAGTAAAAAAATCAATATTACATATCGTAAATTAAATGGAAGATTGGCCGAGTGGTTGAAGGCGCACGTCTCGAACACGTGTATCCGTAAACGCGGATCTAGGGTTCGAATCCCTAATCTTCCGTTTTTTTTGAAATAAAAAAAAAGAGGCTTTGGAATAATCCTTTGCCCCTACCTAACTTAATAAAATAACTAAGACATCGCTGTTGGACAAGCTAACAAGCGTTCTTTTGGGATCAGCTCTCCAGTTAAGATAGAGACCCCATAAGTTTTTGCTTCTATCCTAGACAATGCTGCATAAAGACTTTGTAATTGCATTGAACATCGATAGATTTGCGATGTCAAATATGTCTTCAATTCTGCAGTTGACCCATCTTCGGGGTCGAAGGTCCTCATGGTATCTTCGGTCCCATTGCTATTTTTGCCTTGCAAATCAGACTTAAATCCTTCTAGTTGAGCTAGACTGTCCTCAATCTTGGCTTGAATAAGGACTCGAAATTCTGACAACTCTTTGTCAGAATATCTATTGATTTTACTTTTCATAACTTGTTTATTTTTATTAGTAGCTTAATTATATAAAAATAGAAATAAAATTCAATATAATATTATTTTTATAAAAACAACTTGACATATTACTTTTTATCTTTACAAATAAAAATTGATAATAAAAAAATTAAAAAAATCAATAATATGAAAAAAAACAAAAAAATAAAAGAAAAACTCCGGCAATTATACCGGACACACAGGTTAAAGTCATTACTAAAAATCAATGAATTGATAAAAAAAAGTAATGCGGTGCTGTTAATAAATGTGTTCAACAAGTCTGAATTTCATGCAAAGCTTCGTAGTACTGATTTAGTTAAACAGGCTAATGGTGAAAATTTATTTAGAGTATTAGTTGCTCTTGAAGGGACACTTGGCTATGATATTGGCATAATTAGTGCTATCAATCCAAAACAGCCTCACACATTTATCGAGGATATGCTGTTGAATTCTGGAGCTAAGATCTTTGTCTCAAAAATTGATCTCAAAATTTTTTTCTGCCGGATTTCTCTATTCCTTTGTAAAGTGGAAGTTAATAATGAAGTCTATTATTGTACATCAACAAATTTGTACAATAGTATAATTGGAGCTGTAACCTCAATTTCTTAAGACAACAAAAAGTAGAATGTTTATCATTTTACTTTTTTTATTAACATAAAAAACCGAGTGACACATTTGCCATCCGGATTTTTTATTTTTATACAAAATTAATAACTATCTCATACTCAAAGTAACCATTTCTTGTTGTGCTTGAGCAGATACTGTAGCTTCAACAAGATCCATTTGTGCATTTGCCAATTTTACTTGAGAATTAACATAAACCAATCATAAAACAGAAACATAAATCACAACTATGAAACAAATAATGTCTCTAACTAATTTTTCTGTAGCTGTTCTGTCTGCTTCTTTTTTTACAAGTGGCATTTTTTTCATTTTTTCTTTTACTTTTGTCATTTTTTTTGTTATTAAGATATAAATACATTTATATTATATATATTTTTTTGCAATTTGTCAAATTTTTGACCGCTTTTTTTATTAAAAATAAAAATAGCCGTTTTGTAGGCTATTTTCTGGAGGTATAGATTAGTGATTAATCTGTTATTAACTCAATTATTGATCAATTTGACACTCACGCTGCATTTGCTTCTTCTGTATCTATATGTGTGTCTAACTTCGATGTAGTAGTGACACGGACAACAACTTCATCAAATATCAATCATCTTTCTCATCCACATTTGATTTTTACAATTTGATGATCTTTCACTCCATATTTTTCTGCATCTTCTGGCAACATATGGATATGTCTTTTTGCAATCATAACTCATTGTGGTATTGTAATTGATTTTTCTCAGGCTATGATTTCCAAACCTGGTGTTCATTCTAAATCTCATGACAATCTAATTGGAGCCATAACTCACAATTTAAATTGATCTGCCATCAAAATCTCAACTTGAGTTTGTGGTCTGTATGGTCAAAGGATTCTAACTTTTTCAATTTGTCATTTTGGTCATTTCAAAATCACACATTCTGCTGCAGCAAATTGTTCTGGTTGTGATAAATCTTTTATTGGTGTCAATTCAAATCATTCTCAAAACAATTTTTCTGCATCTTCTCTGGAAAGATGGATATGTCTATTTGATACTCAAAGTGGAACTATTCAATTCATGATAATTAATAATTAACAATTAAAAATTTAATGAAAATATTTTATCTTACCATAACTTTTTTGAAATATTTTTCCAATATTTTTTTTGCTTCATCTGTTACTTCTTTGGCTGGTGGAAGAACTCAATCTAATGGATATGTCCATCACAATGCTTTCCATTTATATTCTCCTAATCTATGATATGGAAGGATTTCTATTCTCTCAACACATTTGTAATTTCCAAATCTCTTTCAAATCTCTTCGATATATTCCATTTGATCAGAATATCATGGTACAAGTACATATCTCAACCAAGTCGTTTTTCATTTAGATTCTAAATAATCCAAGAAATTTAATACATTTTGGTTATCTTGTCATGTGATTTTTTTGTGTCGTACAGGATTTATGTGTTTAATATCTAACAAAAAATGATCTGTATATTCAATTAATTCTTTCACATCATCATTTCGAACTCAGCCATTTGTATCTAAACATGTATTAATTCACTCTTCGTGCAATTTTTGGAATAATGGAATCAATCATTTTGCTTGAAATGTCGGTTCTCATCATGAAACTGTGCATCATCATTTGACACCAAAATAAGGTGAAGTCTTTTTTACTTGAGAAACAAGTTCATCTACAGACATTTCTTTTCATCATTCTGGTGAAATTGTGTCTGCATTTTCACAATATATACATCTAAATATACATCACTGCAAAAAGATAACAAACCTAATTCATGGTCAGTCTTGAGTTCCGAAACTATCGACAGAATGTACGCGAAGCATTGATATAATGAAAAATTTAAAATTAAGAATTCAATGGAATTCTGAACAAGATTTTTGTCATTCTTAGCAAAGTGAAAATTATTATTTATATTCTTCGTTTCACTCAGAATGACATTAGTATTATGTTCAGAATAACATACAAACTACATAGATTCATGGAATGTACGAGCAATAACTTCCAATTGATGAGCTTTTGATAATTTTGTGAAGTTTACAGCATATCATGAAACTCTGATTGTCAATTGAGGATAATTTTCTGGATGTTCATATGCATCTTGAAGTAATTCTCTATTTAATACATTTACATTTAAATGGTGAGCATTTTGAGAGAAATATCAATTTAATAATCAAATCAAATTATCAATTTGTTCATCTTTATCAACTCCCAATGTCTTTGGTACAATTGAGAATGTATTTGATATTCCATCTTGTGCATAATGATAATCCAATTTTGCTACAGAATTTAATGAAGCCACAGCTCATGAATGATCACGGCAGTGCATTGGATTAGCTCCTGGTGCAAATGGCTGTCATGCTTTTCTACCATCTGGCGTAGCTCAAGTATTATTTCCATACATTACATTTGATGTGATAGTCAAAAGTGATAATGTAGGGTTTGCATTTTTGTATGCTTTATGAGTTTTTAATTGCTCAAACAGATATTCAGCCATTTCTTTTGCAATATTATCAACTCTATCATCATCATTTCCATACATTGGGAATTCTCATTCTATTTCATAGTCTACAGCAATTCATCTATCATCTCGAATTGGTTTTACTTTTGCATATTTTATTGCAGATAGAGAATCAGCAACAATTGATATACCAGCTAAACCATAAGCAATATCTATACCATGATGAGTATCTACAAATGCCATTTGAGCTCTCTCATAGTAATATTTGTCATGCATATAGTGTATTATGTACATAGCTTTTGCATATACTCTTGCTACTTCTTGCATTGCTATCTTAAAGTTAGCAACTACTTCATCATAATCTAATACATCTCTATTTTTTAATTCTGGGATTGAATCTACCATTTGTGTTCCATGGACTTCATCTTTTCAACCATTTATAGCCAAAAGTAATGTCTTTCACAAATTACATCTAGCTCCAAAATGTTGAATTCTTTTTCAAACTTCTTGATAAGATACGCAACAAGCAATTCCATAATCATCAGATCCACGCATAGGTCTCATCAAATCATCGTTTTCATATTGGATTGATGATGTATCTATTGATACTTGTGCACAGAATTTTTTGAATCATTCTGGTAAATCTTTTGACCATAATACTGTCAAATTTGGTTCTGGTGCGGCTCATAAATTATACAATGTTTGTAAGAATCTAAATGATGTTTTTGTTACTTTTGTCCTTCAATCATTCAATTCTCATCCCAAAGACTCTGTCACCCAAGTTGGATCTCATCCAAAAACTTCATCATATGAAGCTGGTCTAAGATGTCTAACCATTCTCAATTTCATAACAAATTGATCTATTAATTCTTGAGCTGTTTCTTCTGTCAAAGTTCAATCTTTTAAATCTTTTTCAATAAATATGTCCAAAAATGAAGAAACATTTCACAATGACATAGCAGCTCAATCTTGCTCTTTTACAGCTGAAAGGTATGCAAAATATACTCGTTGTACAGCTTCTCTAGCGTTTGCTGCAGGTTTTGTGATATCACAACCATATGTAGCTGCCATTTTTGCCATATCTTTTAGAGCTCTTATTTGATTTGTGACTTCTTCTCTTAATCTAACTTTATCTTCATCCATTTCTCCTGAAATTAATGCTTTGTCATTTTCTTTTTCTGCTATCAAATAATCTGTACCATATAATGCTAATCTCCTATAATCTCAAATAATTCTACCTCTAGCATAATTATCTGGCAATCATGTAACTAAATGATTTGATCTGAATTTTCTAATTTCTTCATCATATGCATCAAATACAGCATCGTTATGATTTTTTGCATATTGAAAAATCTCAACTACTTTTGGATTTACAGTCTTTCATTTTTCTTGTGCAGCCTTTTCTACCAAGCGGATTCATCCAAAAGGTTTAATAGATCTTTTTAATAATTCATCTGTCTGTAATCATACGATGACTTCGTTATCTTTATCAATATATCAAGCCGCATGACTTGTTATTGTAGCAATATTATCTACATCAACATCTAAACATCCACCATTATCTCTTTCTTTTTTTAATGCAACTTTACAAACTTCCCAAAGTCTTTTTGTCTTTTCTGTAGGTCATACCAAAAAAGATGCATCTCCTTCATATGGAGTAATGTTTTTGTAAACAAAACTTTTTACGTCAATTCAACTCATTTTCTCTCTTTTATTATTATATAAAACTTATTTTATTTTTGAACATAAAATCTAGCATCTCAAAAAATGATTTGCATAATAATCCAGCACTTAACCATTATTTCTGATATATTTGTGTAATAATGTTTTTTATAATGGCAAGTGCGTTTTATAATATTTTGCAGCATTTTTTCAAGACAAAATCTTTTTTCAAATTTACATTTCAAATATTTTGTTAATATAATATCATAAAATATATGACATTAGTCTTTCATCTCTCTAATTATATAGATAA
>JAZUKX010000180.1:0-6999 GCA_045643505.1 Candidatus Absconditabacterales bacterium
AGGTTTATCATCTGAGATATATACGACGATAAAGTTATTATCTCATTTAATTACTGATGCATATTCTTTGTCTACCAAAATTGTATAACCTTTTTTTGCTAATAAATTTGCCAACATTAATCATGAAGTATTTACTCATCATCAAGCTGGTCAAGAAAATCCAATTGAAAAATTCATCTATCAATTTTTACGAATAAAACTTTTTTAATATATATAATTATGTTTTAAAAACAATATATCTTGTACTTTTTTATTTTTTGTTTTTAATCCATATTTATAACATCTTTTCAATCTAATTTTTCATTTATTTGTTTTGATTTTGTTAGTTGCAATGATAATGATATGAAATAAATTCAGTATGATATACAAATTAAAGCTAAGATTGTTGTCAAAGTAAATATTCATGTTGTGGGTGTTGCTATTACAAAAATTCAAATTATAACCATTATAATTCATGCTATTTGGTTGCAATACCATTTTTGATATCATTTTTTTAATTTTAATGATTTTTTTACTTCAGTTATTCATTTAACTATTAATCAAATTGCTAATATCCAGACAAAGATACTCATTATTGTGATTGCACTTGATTCTGGTGAGTTTAAAATTTCTATGGCAATGATTATATCTATTACACTACTGATTATTCATCATCATCGTAACAAAAATCATCAATTTCTTACTGACAATAATAAGGTTCAAGTTCATGCGATTAAAAGAATTATTGCTATAATTGTTGTAATTATCGTCAGTGTAATTGTGGGAAAACATAATAGAATAATTCCAAATAATGTTATTATTAATCAAATTGCTCATATTCATTTCCATCATGTTTTTATGATTCTTTTCATTTTTAATTTTTTTATGATTAAAATTATATATTTTGAATAGATATGTTTTGTATGTCTTTTAGTTTTTGAACTTTTTCTCTGTAAAATTCAATTATATCTTGTTCTATATATTTTTCTGTGTCTATGATCTTGTATAGTGTCGCTGGCCCGGTAGTTTCTACTAAGCGAACTATTTTGTATTTTTCATCATTTGGTTTTAATTCAATTAATTTATTATTATCATTATTATCTCTTCACATTATTGCAAATCACCATGAAAAGACTTTTAATCTACCAAATTTTATGATTTCTGTATCAATTGATAATATATTCTCTTTGAATGAATTAAATAATGATTTTAACTTTTCTCAGTATCATTCTTGTGTCAGTAAGCATCATCATCACGGCATTTCAAATCATTCAATTCAAAATTGTTTAGCTAATTGTAATTGCTTTTGTCTTCATCTTCAACTAATATCTAATAATTTTGTTCTGTCTACTAGTCATGATTTTTCATATTCTGTTTCATTTAAAAGTTTTGCTGAAAGTGGTCTTAAAATTTCTTTTCATGCAATTTTTGTAACGGAGTTTATTCATCTTGTAGTTTGACTCATTGGTCTTTGTCACAAAACTTCTCCAGATGCAATGATATCGAATCAGTTTTTTTGTGCGTATTCTCATGCTTGTTGTATCATAAATCAATGACAATCAATACATGGATTCATATTCTTCCCATATCAATATTTGGGATTTTTTATTATTTCCAAATGCTTTTGTCAAATATTAATTGTTTTTAATTTTATGTTAAATTTATTTGCCATAATTTCGGCTTTTCCTTTTCCAAAAAATGGTGTATAAAAACAAATTGCAGTACAATTTATCCCTTGGGATTCAAGTAACTTATAGCTCAAAATACTATCAAGTCATCATGAAAATAATACTAATGCTTTTGTCATGTTATTATTGTATAATATAATTGTTTTTTGACTATATGTTTATATTATGAAAAATCTATATAAAATCTATTGATTCACTATATTTTTTGTTTACAATGTCTTGGTTGTAAACAAAATGTAAATTAAAAATTGATTTATTATGAAGTTAAAGTTAACATTTTCATCGTTGAGATCTATGCAAGAATTTATCATGTCAAATAAAGATAACATTGTTGTTATCTCTCAATCCGTAAGTACTGAGTTCATTTTGTACTTCTCAGTGAAGGACATTGATATTGAAAATTTATCTCTTTCATAGTCGCGATTTTTAACTTTTAATCTCTGTTTTTTCAGAGATTTTTTTGTTTAAAAATTTTTATATTCTCATTTTTTTAAATATCAACAAAACGTTCATCATAATCTGTTTAATGTTCAATTGGTTTTGTAATATTCTTGGAAATTTTGTAATTCGTTTCAATAATCTGTTATATAAATTTTTCAATCGTTTTTGAGTATTTTATCAGCTTGTTCTAAAATAATTTTGATTTTATGGGAAAAACTATTTAGTATATGGTTTATAAAAACATAGTCTTTGGTTCAATTCTCTATTCATTGTATATCTTCTCAATATGATGGATTGATTATCAGCGTCATGGGAATTGTATTTTTCCATTTTTCTAAATTTTGTATTATTTTTTTTCTGTTTTCATAATATTTTTGCCTAATATCTTTTAATTTTTCTTTGTCTAAAATATCTTTAGTAATTTGTTGTATTTGCTTTTCTAAGTAATCATATTGTTTAAGACAATCTGTTTGATTTGTATGCTTTTCATTTAATAAATCAAAAATTTCTTTTTCTTTTTGCTGTTTGCTTTTTTTTAATTCATCTATCATTCAATTTAGTGTGTCACTATATTCTTTTTGCCTACTATATTTTTGTTGTATTCGATCATATGTATCTTTCCGTTTTTCGTTTACTATATCTTTATCTCAGTAAATTGGATCAATTGTCTCTACGATAGTATTTCATGTCTCGGCTAGATCCATTTCTAACATTCAAAATCATCATCAAATACTGGCTACATTTTTTCATTCAAAATCAGAAAAATCTAGTCACATTAATTCAAGATAATCTTGTGTAGATAAATTTGGACTTATATTTTTTATATCTGCGAATTCTCAAATACTTTCTTTCATTTTTTTTATTTTTGTGGTAATACTGAAATTCATAACTCTGAAAGTATTTTTGGATCAACATCACTTGGTGCTGAAATCATTGGATCACGATATTTTTGATTTTTTGGGAATGCTATTACTTCACGGATATTCTCAGTTTTTTGGAATAGCATTATCATCCTATCTAATCCGCAAGCACATCATCCATGAGGAGGAACTCAGTATTCAAAACATTTAAGTAAATGTCAAAATCTATCTTGTATTTGTTGCTCTGATAATCATAATAATGCAAATATGGCATGTTGTAATTCGTTGTCATGTATTCTGATACTTCAACCACCCGCTTCACATCAGTTTACGATAATATCATAACAATCTGCTCTAATTGATAGTAATTTTTCTTTATCTTCTTCGCTTATTGTTCATCATTTTGCATATTTTTTTCATAATTCTTTTACTAGTGGAATATATTCATCTTTTGGTTTTGTAAATGGATGATGTACCGAAACTATTTCTCATTCATTATTTATTTCAAACAATGGAAAATCAACAATAAATGACATATTTAGTTCATCTTCTTTTCATTTTAATGACTCAAAATTTTGGATTAATTGTAATCTTAACATTCATAAATATTTTACCACATCATCTCGAGTTCAAGCTTGGAATAATAATGTACTATCTACAGGTAATAAATCTCATAAATTTTCAAGATTTTCTGATGTAATAAATTTTGCAATGGATCATTTTAATCATTCAGCTGTATTTGATAGCCAAGCAAGCCCTTTTGATCAATATTGTTTTAAATATGCATCATATTTATCAGCTTCAGCTCTACTTAATGCTTTATTTACTTTTATTGCTTTTACACATTTTGCTTGATTAAATACAGTAAATTCTGTAGTTTTGGCTCGGTCTGTAAGTTCATTAAATCAAAAATCAGTAGTTCTTAATTCTGGTTTATCTGATCAGTAAGTATCCATTAGATAATCTCGTGTATTTATTGGAAAATCTTTTGTTGTATCTGCTCTTCATGGTACAATATTATTTATTAAATGTTTGAAAAACTTTTCTGTAATATTTAGGACATCTTTTTGTTCAATAAAAGACATTTCAAAGTCTATTTGTGTGAATTCAGGCTGACGATCTCATCTAGGATCTTCATCACGGAAACATCTTGCAATTTGATAATATTTATCAATTCATGCGACCATTAGCATTTGTTTTTGTTGTTGTGGTGATTGTGGTAGGACAAAAAACTTTCCCGGTTCAAATCTAGCTGGGACTACAAATTCTCTAGATCATTCTGGAGTATTCTTTACGAAACAAGGTGTCTCTATGTGTAAAAATCATTCTTGATCAAAGAAATTGATTGTTTCTTTGTATACTTTGTGCCTGATAATTAAATTTTCTTTCATTTTATCTTTTCTGAGATCTAGATAACGATATTCCAATCTCAAATCCTCTCAAACTGGTGTATCATGATCAATTGGGAATGGTAGTTCTTTACATTTTGATAAAATTTCGATTTTAGTTGGTGTTATTTCTATTTCTCATGTGGCCATATTTTTGTTTACCATATTATCTGGTCTTGGAGATACTTTTCATTCAATTTTCAAAACATATTCAGATTTTATTTCATGTAATAATCAATCCAAATCATTTGTATTATTTTTTAATTCTTGATTGTCTGGATCTATTGTTATTTGTGTAATACCATAACGATCTCTCAAATCTATAAAATTTAATCATCATAGATTTCTATTTTTATTTACTCGTCATGAAAGAGAAACAATTTCTCAAATATTTTTTCATGTTAATTGTCAACAATTGTGGGTACGATACATAATTAAGAATTAATAATTAAAAGTGATAAATTTTTTATTGATTGTTTTTGATTTCTTTTGCTATGGCATTTAACTCATCTAGTGTAGCTTGTGGTCATGATCAAATTCAATTTGCAAATCAAACTCAGTCGAAGAATGGGTATAATTTGATATGTGCATGATTTACTTCAAGTCACTCTACTGCAATTCCTACTCTATCTACTTTAAGTCATTTTTTTAATATATTTGCTACTTTCTTTGCTGTTTGAAAATATCTAGCAATAAATTTATCATCTTTTGACAATATATCTGAATCAATATGATTTTTTGTGATAAGTAATGTCATTCATTTACGATTTGGAAATGCGTCAAGTATAGCTACAAATTCATCATTTTCTCGTATTTTTACTCATGGAATTTGTCAAGCTAATATTTTACAAAATATACAATTTTCATCTATCATGTGATACTTTTATAAAATAAAGTTATTTGTTTTTTTATAGATTTTGTGTGAATGATTTCAATATTATTTTCTTCCAAAATCAGCTGGAATTTCTCATCGTTCTTCTGTGTTTCGTTTTAGAATTTTTGTTGAATATTTGTTTTCAGATAATCGTTTTTCTGCTCTTTTTATTAAATTAAAAATTTGTTCATTCTCTGGCGTCTTTTGTAAATTTGTTTTACATTTTCATTCTTTTACCCGTTGAATTCATCGTTTTGAGTCTGAATAAATTGCTTTATCTGAATTTTGTGATTTTAGGTAGCTTAATCAATGAACTAGAGCTAGGAATTCTCAAATATTATTTGTTCATTCTCATAATTTTTCATGGAATATCTGCTGTCATGTGGCCAAATCGATTCATTGATATTCTGTGAATCATGGATTGTGGCTACAAGCAGCATCTACTGCGATACTATTTTTTTCAAAAGGAATATCTTTCTCAAATCGTTTCTCTTTGGTATAATAAGGTTCGTATCATTTTTCTAGAGCTTCTTGTGCCTCGGCTAATGTTTTGAATGATTTATATTTAGGTCATTTTACTCATACCACAAAATCTTTACATTCATCTCGTGATTCAAAAATTCAAGTCTGTTTTCACTCTCGAATTACATAATATTTCAAAATAATTAATAATGAAGAATTAAAAGTATACGTCATTCTGAGGAACGAAGTGACGAAGAATCGTATCTCCCTTATGAAGGGGAATAAAGGGGGTTTAGTGTTAAGAGCCTCCCCTACCCCTCCTTACGAAGGAGGGCTTTTCTGTTTATGATATATTTTTATTTATATTATTTACAAGTTTTTTTATCCTTGACATGTTTTGATAAATAAATATACAATAGTCATGTAAAAATCAAAAACATAAAAATATGAAAAGATTTATTCGCAGTTTAATTTATGCATTTAGGCGAAAGTTCAGGCCTAACCAAAGGACTAAATATCCTTGGTGTGGTGGTGATATTTTGCCTGGCGATTATGTCACCTTGTACAGTCCCAAAGATCCTAAGAATTACAAGATCCCGGATGGCGTAACTGTCTATTCAAGAAGTCCTTTGCGACTTGTGGGATGTCAACGCCAATGCTGCTGTAGTAGTGGTGCTGACTATTCTGGTAGGTGGACTGGGAAAGAGGTGGAACGATTTGAATCAGCGCTGGAAGAATGTATGAGGACAGGTAAACCTGTCATCAGAAACTTCTAGTACAATGTATCTGCATCATATGATGCAGATTTTTTTGAATAAAAAAAACTTGCTGTTTGCAAGTTTAAGGGAATTTAGGAAGAAGACAAAAACAATACAAATACATTGATATTTTGATCCAATCTAGAATAGATCATTACCTAAACTATATCAAATCAAAAATAAATTTACTAATTCTCGCAAGAGTTAAGTTATAAATCCGGCCAATTTTTTTTATTTTTATTTTTGTACGAGAAGTTAACATAAATTTGTCCAATAAATATCTACTTCAGCTCAGGATTAGAGTAACACGAGTTATATATAAATAGACTAAGATTGGCCAAAATTAGTCTATATTAAATACAGCATAATATGTTATTCTGATCCAAAGTAGGAGTAAAACAATACTGAACAATCTCTCCTGCTCTGCATTATTCTCAAAATGAGAATTGTATACAGAATATAATATAAATAATACAATCAGTATTCTTCTACATGATAAACGATTAATTTATCACGATATTTTAATATATTTATAATAATTTATTTTTT
>JAZUKX010000181.1:0-7082 GCA_045643505.1 Candidatus Absconditabacterales bacterium
AATCGCAATATATTTTATATTACTAATAATCAAAAATGAATAAAAAAAGTATTTTAACTTTGAGTTTATTAGCATGAAGTGCTATATTTTTAGCTGGTTGTACCACAGAAAATACTCCTGAAATTGAATCAGAAACATGAATAGCAAATCCAGCATCTGCATATTGTGAAGAAAATTGATGAATATTAGAAATAGTTTCTGATGAATCATGAGATCGATGAAAATGTATTTTTGAAAATTGAAATTGGTGTGAAGAATGGTCTTATTATAATTGAGAATGTGATGAGAATTCATTAATAAACGATGAAATTTCAAATAATTCACAAAATTCTACAGATTGGAAATTAATGGCATTTAATGGGAAAGAAGTAGAATGAAACTACAACATGACTATTGATGAAAATGGACAAATGTGAGCAACGTTTTGTAATAGCATGTGATGAATTGTGATTTTTGACTGAGATGATATAAGCGGTACAATAACAACGGTAGATGGTATTGCAAGGACTGAAATGCGATGTGAATGAGAATCAATGGAGATTGAAGATGCGTTTAATATTGAATGAGCAGAATACTCTATTTTGGAAAGTGAAGATGGGACAGTTACAATGCTGCTAAACACTGTAGATGGAAATAAATATGCATTTGTCAGATTAGATTTTGATACAAACGAACTATATTAATATTTGGCAAGTATATCAAAAAAAATTTTTGTTTTTTTCAATTTCTACTTGAAAAACAAATCATTTTGAATAATAGGTTCTGTGTCGAATTTTTTATTTTTTTATTATATGTGATTATGAAAAAAATTGGTGTAATTTCTGCCTTAGCATTAGGTATTGTTTTAGTTTCTGGTTGTACAAACAAGGCTACACAAAATGGAAGTAGTGATGTAATGTCTGTATACAAAGATTGAAATGGAGAGATGACTTGTACTTTGACTTATACATCTGAAGATGAAGCTGGTACATCTGTAATTTATGTAAAAAATGGTATGATGAAACAAGATACTACTGCACAATTTGAATGAGAAGAATATACAATATATTCACTGGCTAAAGATGGAACTATGTATATGTGGTGAGACATGTATGGAAATGGAGACACTGCATGATTTTCTATGACTTATGATTTTAATCTAGAAACAGAGTTATCTACTCTTGATGATGAAGAAGAATGAACTACAATATCTTGTGTAAAAGGTGTAAAAAAGGATTCTGTATTTAATTTACCTAATATAGAATTTACATCTATGGATGAATTATCAGATTTGGATGTAGATTTATGAGGAGGTGATGAAAATATTCCTGATGAAGCTGATACTCCTGTAGTTGAAGAAGAAAATGAAGAAGAAGTTCAAGAAGCTGTTGAAGAAACTGTTGAAGAGATAGCTGAAGATATAGCAGAATCAGTTGAAGAATAATTATTGATTTGATAAATATGGAATACTGTCCGCTGGGCAGTATTTTTTATTAAAAATTTTATTGATTTATTTTTTTTGTTTTGTATAATAATACATTGTAGAATAAATTTTATTTATGTGTTTTTGTATTAATGAAAAAAAATGTAATAGTTTCTATACTAGCTATAGTAGCAATCATTACTCCATCTTTTGTGTCTGCTGAATATTCTAATGAATTAAAAGATGCTTATAAATATGCCTACAATAACGGCATCACTACAATGACATCAATAGAAAAAGCTGATATGGAATGAAATCTAACTAGAATAGCAATGGCAAAAATGATTAGCAATTATGCAATAAACGTATTATGATTACAAATAGATAGCAATGATTCTTGTTCATTTTCAGATGTATCAAACATATTAAATTCAAATTATGATAATTGAGTGACTAATGCTTGTAAATTATGATTGATGTGACAAAATATGCCAAATAACAAATTTAGACCAATGGATAGTGTGACGAGAGCAGAATTTTGAACAACATTATCTAGGACTTTACACAAAGCATTATGAACTACATTAAAAGATTGAACACCAAATTACTACTCTACACATTTAAATTATCTTAATACTGAAAAAGTGATGAATGATATATCAAATCCTAGTATGTTGGAAGTAAGATGATATGTAATGCTAATGATGATGAGAGCTAGTAATTTAGTAGATACTCTACCAAATGCTTGAGAATGTGTAACAGAATGCTTTGATACAAACTGAAATGTAAATTTGACTGCTGAAAATATATACAACTGTCTATTGGAATGCGTAGATTAATATAATTTTCGATTGAATACAACTTTTGGACATAGCACAGTCATTTCGAACGAACGCGAGTCACATACGATAACAATGGATTTCTCAGTCGATTTTCTCCTTCGAAATGACAAGTGTTTTTATTGTACAAAAATAGCTTCTGGGTCTAATTGAACTCAGAATTTTTGATAAACTCAAGTTTGGATTTCTGAAGAAAAAGATAAAACATCAGATCAAGAAGCTCATCATTCATTTACCAATATTAATGCATGTTTGAAATAAGTTCAAACTTTTCAATTACTTTTTCATTTAAATCAACACATATCTATCAATTGACCTGCCGATAATTTAATTCAATTGATTACATCAAATCACTTCAATTCTGGATATTTTTGGTGTAATTCTGCTCGATAAGCGGGACTAATGACAGGATTTTTGAAAAAACTTCATGCTGTTCAAATTTCTTTCCAATCTGGCAATTTTGAATTTCTAATTTCTGTAATTATATTTACAAAATCAAGTGGTTTTATCTCTTGGATATCAAGTCAAGACTCCTGTATTTTTTGTTGGATTCAAGAATATTCTTTTTTAAATTGATAATCTGAAGTATATTTTTTTAATTTATATGTCACAGATAATATAACTATATTATTTTTTAATTCATGCTTGAATATACTATCACGGTATCAAAATTTACAATCATCTCAAGCAATAGTTTTGATATCTACTTTTCAATTATCATCATATACAGCATATTCTACTTGTGAAATTATATCTTTGGCTTCAGATCAGTATGCTCAAATATTTTGGACTGCTGTAGCTCAGACACTACTTGGTATGTGTGCTAGATTTTCCATTCAAACGTAATTATTTTTAGCACATCGAATGACAAAATCTTCTCGTACTTCTCCAGCTCAAACTTTGATAGATACTGAATTCTCATTTTCATCTAAGATATTTTTTCATTTTATCTCATTTTTAATCACAATTCAATTAAAATTTTCTGGGAATATTGTATTTGCTCAAAGTCATAACATATAACTTTTATTTCAAACAAATTCTGGACTTTTGATTAATTGTTTTATATCATTAATATTTTCAATTTTACAAAAATATTTAGAGATACTCGGAAGTTTAAATGTATTATTATCAATTAAATCAACATTTTTCAATATTTCCATTTTTATTTTATACTGATAAAAATATGTTATCTCTCAATTTTTATATAAAAATTAAAAGTTGATTCAACAACAAATTTTAGTTTTTTTAAATTTCTATTGACTTTATAAATCATTTAATTAACATTTGTGATGTCAAAGTACGGTTAATGGTTTAGAAGAAGAGGCTGTATTGAGCAATTCCCATATTGTGCTAGGCCCGGTCTGCTCGTACAGTTCTCTTCTTTCTTTTTCACTGAGTATATCTTGGTGAAATGTAGCTTGAGTTTTTTCTCTCAAGCTTTTTTATAAAAATCATCTTGACTTTATATGACAAATCACTACTACAATTATGTAGTAATTCATATTTGAGAATGGGAAGGATCCGTATGGTCTTTATGCTCTCCGTCCTTTGTGACCTGCGGATCTATTCTCCATTCATTTGACTAAGTATGTCTTAGTTAAAGTAAACTTGAGGTATACGCTCAAGTTTTTTTTGTTAAAAAAATATCTTGACATTCAATCTAATATGCTTATACAGAATACTGTTTAAATTTTTCTTCCTGACATTTTTTAGGATGGAGTGGCTCGTGTCACTTTTCTTGTTTGCCAACACGGGCCAACACTCCATTCTTTTCACTGAGTATTTCTTGGTGAAATCTAGCTTGAGTTTCTCTCAAGTTTTTTTTATTCAAAATATTTATTAATCTAAATGATCTTTTTCTTCTTCTCATTCCATTTCAATTTCCAAAATTTCTGAATCTACTAATTTATTTTTTTGCCAATTTCATCTTCGGTATGCAATCATAGATATTATAGCTCACAATCATCGTCATATAGTCACACACCACCAAATCACACTTTCTCAAAGTATTCATGCTAATAGGTAAGCCGCTGCGACTTTTCATCAAATAGAAATAAACGTACTGATAAGATATGGTTTCATTGTTCATGAAGCTCTCAATACAGATCAAGAATCAAAAAGGAATCACATCAATATATAACTAAATGAAACTATCATCAAATAACGTTTTCCAAAATCAATAATCTCTGGATCTACTCAAGGATCAAGGAATAATTGCATAATATGTGCTCATAAAAATTTGATTATAATAGCCATCAGGATAGAAAAACCGACAGAAATCATCAATGCTGATTTAAATCATGATTTTGCTCTTTCCACTTTTCCTGCTCACAAATTTTGTGCTACAAAGGTTGATAACGCAAAAGATAGGTTCATGATTGGCATCATTGCTAATGTATCCACTTTGGAAGCAGCGGTGTATCAAGCAATAACATTGTCTCAGAATCAATTTATCACAGCTTGTACTGCTAATGCTCATACTGCGACCAAAGATTGATTTAACATGGCTGGGATAGCAATTCAAGTCATTTCCTTGAGTAAATTTCGATCAAAAATATTTCCCAATGATTGAGTTTGTATTTTTTTTAATCTACGTAATAATACATATAAAGAAAGACCTGTAGCTATTACTCGAGCAGACACTGTCGCTAATGCAACTCATTTGATTCATAAATGAAATTTCAAGACAAATAATAAATCTAGTCATATATTTACAATGGCAGATATGATGAGGAATCATAATGGAGTCTTTGAATCTCATAATGCATTAAATGTCGATGTCACCATATCATATACAAACAACAATGTCGTACCCAAAAAGATTACTTGTAGATATTGTTTTGCTCATTCAAAAATAGTTTCTGGTGTCTGTAACAGGCTTAATAAAGGTCCGCACAAAAAATATCAAATTACACTCACAATCAAACCAACAACTCAAGCGGAAATTAATGCTGTATATGCAGACTTTTTTACATCTTTCATTTTTTGAGCACCAAAAAGTTGAGACATAATCACACTAGCTCATGTTGCTAATCCAATAGGGATAGAAATTAACAAAAAAAATACTGGGAATGCTGCTCATACTGAAGCTAAAGCTGTATCAGAAACAAATCTTCATACGATTACAGTATCTGCAATATTATAAATTTGCTGAATAAAATTTCACAGTAACATAGGAAGTGCAAACAAAACTAATGTCTTGGTAATCTTTCATTTTGTCAAATCTTGAATCATTTGTTTATATTTTGAATTAAAGCATAATAAAAAACTACAGATGGTAGTTTTTTTAGTTGGAGTGTTGTTGTAATGTTTTGGTTTTAAATTTCAACAAGAAAAAAAGACTTGACTTAATAATATATATATATGATTTGTGCTATAAAAAAAATGTTACACTAAAAAAAACTTACACTTATGAAAAAAACAAATTTTTTTAAGAACAAAAATTATCTGCGTATACGTAGAATTCAAGCAAAGTTATCAAGACAATCTCAACAAAAAACTAAGACTAATAAAAACTTAATCACAAACAAATCATCAGACCAAAAACTTAAAACTCAATTAAATCAAATTCCCCAAGAAAAATATATATATGAGTCTGTAGAAGAAATCGAGAGAAAATTTGGTATAAAACTTAAAACTCAATATGGTTATCTTCCTATGACAAAGATTCCAGGGACAAATCTTATTGCCGAAAGTTTGATTTTGAGATTTATGTATGATGGTGAATTGTGTTTCAAAGGTAAAGATATTATTATCTGTGCTGATGAAGCTAGTATTAAAGATTATGAAAAATGTGCAAGAGATATCTTAATTAAGAATTTTTTAGATGTTTATAATGATCCTAACGATGAAGAGGATGGTGATGATGGTGATTTTATATTCTTCATGCATAAACATTTTGTATTAAAACTTCTTAGTAATAACGATGTAGAATCAAGTGATCAAATTTTGTACGCTAAAACAAAAAACCAAGGTTCTTGTTTTACACCAATTAAAGAATTTCCGGAACATTTGGATGAAGATATTTTCATCTTAGGACTCATCTATACTAACGCATGTTAATAAACTCGACTATTGACTTACAACAATTGATGTGTTATTGTAGAATCTTGATAAAATTATTTTTCATCTAAAAAAACGTATAAGGTAGATTTTTATCTACCTTTTTTCATTATCCTGGAAAAATACTTGAAAAAAAAACAATTTTGAATATTAAAAAGTTGTGATTTTATTTTTGATAAATATATAAAAAAAATGAAAAAATTTGCATTAATATGATGATTAACTTGTGTATTATTGTTTGCTGGATGCACTAATAATTTCCTTAATAATACTGAGCTAAAAGATTGAGAAAGCTTGTATAACAATAATCTTACAGTCGCAGGAGTATGACCTGAAATTAGCATGGAGCCTACCGTAGATGAAGGGACTTTAGTACTAATTTGAAATTTTGAAGATCACACAGATCATATATTTTTGCAAAGTGGGACTCGAGAATCTCATTTCAACACAGAAAGCGAATATCTACCATGAAATACTGTAAATTTTGTATGAATCGTAGAAGAATTTGATTGAGCTGCAGGAAATCATTATTTTGATGTGAAAAAAGTAGAATTATTGAGATTAAAAGATAATCCAGATGTAGAAGAAATTAAATGAATTATTGATTCTTATAATTATTGTGAATCTGATGATGATTGTGAATTAATTGCTTGAGAATGTCCATTTGGATGTCGAATTGCGATAAACAAAAATTTTAGAGATACAATTTGAGATATTATTTATAATTATTTTGAGAATGCTCAGTGAGAAAAATGTGTATATAGTTGTGTATATGCTGA